>PMGM01000035.1:244-18378 GCA_003158115.1 Methanobacterium sp. | reverse complement strand
AAATCTAAGGGGCTAAATAATTAATTGACTTGTTGATAATTTAGAGGATTTTAATAGTCATTCTGATTATATTTCTTTATAATATCTCTCGCAGCTATGATCCCAGTTGCAGCTGCTCCAACAATTCCCCTTGATACACCAGCACCATCTCCAGCAGCGTAAAGACCTGCTATTCTGGTTTTCATATTCTTATTCATCTCTAGTCTCATAGCATATAACTTTATTTCAGGAGCATATAGTAGTGTAGAATCCGATGCAACTCCCGGTAAAACCTTATCCAAAGCTTGAAGACCTTCAATAATATCCACCACAACTCTATGTGGAAGTGCCATTGCAATATCTCCAGGTGTTACGCAGTCGAAGGTTGGCACAACATTACTCCTTTCAAGTCTTCTCCATGTTGATCTTCGACCTTTTCTAAGATCACCTAACCTTTGTAGAAGCGGTTTACCACCACCCAGTGTATTGGCTATAGTTGCTATTGAGAATGCATAATCCGAGGTATTTTCAACGGGTTCTGTAAGTTCCACTCTTACTAAAAATGCAAAATTGGTATTTTCAGATACTTTATCCCTCATTGAATGACCATTCACCCCCATGAATTCATCATAAACTTCTTCAACTACAAATCCTTTGTTACATACACAAAAAGTCCTAACAAAATCATCATAGGTCTTTGTGATTATATGAAATTTAGGATCCCAGTTAATGTTAGTTACCTCTTCCATAACTATCTGGGGAAGTTCTACCCTCACCCCTATATCAACCGGATTGTGCTTCACCGGGATTTTAAGTTTATCTGTTTGATCTGATAACCATTTAGCACCAATTCTTCCAGGAGCTGCTAGTAAATAGTCACAATTAATAGTAAAATTCCCTTCTTTGGTATTTTTGAGTTTAGCTCCTTTCACCTTATCATCCACGATAATATCTAAAACTTCTGTCTCTAACATGAAAAAAACGCCCTTTTCTTCCAGTTCATCCTTTATAGAAGTTATTATAGGCGGAGTTTTATCAGAGCCCATGTGCCTTTGTACTATGGGTATAAATTTTATTCCAGATGCAGCTGCCTCCTTTAGTAAAGGAGATATTTCCTGTTCATTAGGAGCGTAAAGTTCCTCAGATGCGCCGTGTTTAAGGAATATTTGATCTATTTCATTAATAATGCTCCATGCTTCTTCATTACTTACAAATTCTTCAAGATTTCCCCCTATATCTGGCCGTAGATTAAGTTTTCCATCCGAAAGTCCTCCAGCACCGCCTAAACCCCCTGTAATGTTACAAGGAAGACATCTTTTGCAGCTGCCATTTAAAAGAGCTACACATTTTCTTTCTTTAAGATTCCTGCCTTTATCTACTACAACTACGTTAAATTTACCTGCCAATTCATTTGCAGCAAAAAGACCTGCCGGTCCAGCCCCAATAATCAAAACATCACATTTCATATGAAAATCACCCAGTTCTATAATTATCAAAAAATATATTTGTTATTATTTATTCATTTAAGAAACCATAAAATTTAGTAATAATTTCATATTTCTCAAAGAGAGAGAGAGAGAAAGAGACATGCATTTCCAGTGTATCAAGTGTAAAAAAATAGGAATAAAATACAAGCCTAAATAAGATGTTTACAATGCATTGAAGCTAAAAAATGTCTAAATCTATCAATAATCATTAAACATATAAATTTATATTTAAAAAATTTATTGATTAATCAGAACCCTCTTTAAAATATTGTGATTACCTAATTTGTGTATTAATTTTAATAATTCTAATTTTCATTGATAAATTTTAGTAAAATTTATTAAATAGAAAAATCCATATTAATTTAACTGATTTGAGGGAATAATATGAGTTTATTAAATATATCTAACAATATCGATGATTTAAACAAAATATAATCTCATATTTTGTTTTAAGTTTGCCTTATTTAAATTCTAAGTTTCCTGTTAATAGATTAGATATCATAATCATATTAGTTTATAATTAAAACCCGGAAAAATAGGATAATAAAAAAAGTAGTAAAAAAAATGTTTATTTTCATAGATATTTTAAGGGAACAATTTCCAAAACTCATAAAGAGACCACTCACACGTATCATGATACTGGTTTTAGCAGTAATTACGTATGGGACAGTGGGATTTCATATATTAGAAGGACAAGGATGGACTGTTTCATTATATTGGACATTTATAACAATTGGTAGTGTAGGCTATGGTGATTATTACCCAAAAACCCATATGGGCATGTATTTCACAATTACTCTGATAGTTTTTGGTATAGGCACATTTGCAATTGCAATAACCTCCATTGGTGAGCTCATAACCAACAATCAACAAATGAAGATAATGGGGTTGATTAACGTGAAAAGATCTAAACATATTGTGATTTGTGGATGGACAGAAAGTACAATTCAGTGTATAAAAGAAATTGGAGATGAAAATGAAGTATTTGTACTTGATGAAGATGAAGGAGTACGTAAACAAGCATTAAAAAATGGTGTTAACTTTATTCATGGCGATCCAACCAGGGAATCTGATCTCAACAAAGCAAATGTTCAAGGTGCTAAAGCAGTTATTGTTGACATGGAATCAGATTCTCATACTATACACTGTATATTAGGGATAAGAAAAATAAATGAAAAAGTAAGGATAATTGCTGAAACAAAAAGGTACGAAAATATAGATCAAATAAAATTAGCCGGTGCTAGTCAGGTTATATCTCCATTCGTAATCTCAGGAAGATTGATGTGTAAGAGCATAGAAGGGGGATATGAAGCAACATTTGTACAAGACGTGCTAGCTGAACATAAAAGTAGAGAGATTAAAGAGGTTAAAGTATCATCAGAAAGTTATTTTGCAGGTAAAACTGTTGGAGATGCTGAAATACACAAAAAAACAGGTGTAGTACTGGTGGGAATTGGTAAAAAAGGAGACTTAACCATTGACCCTCCTATGGATTTCATTATAGAAGAAGGGGATATTTTACTAGGAATTGGAAAACCTGATGAATTTGAGAGAATTGAGAAAAACGATTTCAAATATGAATTTTCATAACTTAATTTCTTCTATTTTACAAATCAAAGAGCTAATCTTATATTAATTCTTTTAAATGGTTCAATATGGAGTGAATTATTTTTAAAAATATTTTTAAAAGAGTATGCAGTTATAAGAACTCCTTTTTCATGTGATTTTATTAATGCCTCTGAGAAATCAGGATCCATTGTTTTGTTAGGACTGAATTCAAAAACATCTTCCCTTAATATCAAAAAAAGTGCCATAGCATTAAATCCATCATCCAAAGAATGGGATAACTCCCCTAGATGTTTTGTTCCCCTTAATGTTGGAGCATCTGGAAACTTGGCAAGACCATCCTCAACCAGTGTGCATCCCTTAACTTCAAGAAGCATTCTAATTTTGGTGTTTTTTGTTAAAATAAAATCTATTCTACTTTTACCATAGGTATATTCTCTCTTCTGAATTGAATAGTCGGATATTTCCATTATTAAACCAGATTCGATAAGTTCATGTGCAATGTCACTGTGAAAACCAGAATTAATTAAAACCCAAATATTTTGATTAAAAACAGCTATCACATCATATTTAGTTTTTCTTTTGGGATTTGGGGGTGCTTTTCTTAATAAAAGTTTAACTCCGGGAATTAAAAGTTCTTTAAGCCTTCCTGGATCTCTCAAATGTGCAATTTCAGTAGATCCATTTTCAATTTCGAATATAACAATAAATCTATTGGGTCTTTCAACAAATTTTCCATGGATTAAATTTCTTATTATCATTTAACTCCTTTATTGTATTAATTAACAAATTACCCTTGATTATCATAGATAAAATTTGTATGATACCCATTTTGGTCGCCTTAACATTTTTTTAAATTGTCAATTTATTATCAGGATTAGTATTGGAAAGTCATATCTTATTCTTTTTGTTGATAATACATACAGCCATAATATATTATTATATTAAATATTGTCTAAAAAATTCTTAGAAATGTTCTGATTACTATTGGATTTGGCACCATAACTTATTAGGATCAAAATTATATCTATAATTCTCAATTCATAAAACGATAATAAAAGTTTAAACTAAAAGTTCACTTAAATTTATAGAGGTGATAGATTTTGCATCCAAGACCAAGCCCAATAGCAGCGTCATTATACACTTTAAGAGATATGAATGCTGATGTTATCATATTACACGGCCCGCATGGCTGTTGTTTCAGAACTGGCCGTCTTCTAGAGAACGATGGAGTTAGGGTTGTAACCACATCTATGTCTGAAAATGATTTCATTTTTGGTGCTTCAGAAAAACTAGAAGAAACATTGTTAAAGGTGGACGAAATGTTCTCACCTAAGCTTGTTGGAGTTGTTGGAACCTGTGTGAGCATGATTATAGGTGAAGACATGAAAGAAGCAGTTAATAATGCCAATATAAATGCAAAGGTAATTACAGTCGAATCACATGGAGGGCTGGGAGAGGGAGATAATACAGAAGGAGCTATAGCAGTTTTAAATGCAGCATCCAAGGAAGGGATTATACCTATCAGCGAAATGGAACGCCAGAATAAAATGCTCCAACTAGCAACCCAAATAGAAAAAACCAGGGGAATGGCCCAAGGAGGATATATTAAACCTTCTTATGGTGACAATAAAGTAAAAGTAGCTAAATTTCTCCTTGATGGATTGGAAAAAGGCGCTAAAATAGCTTTAGTACTTAATGCTAAGAAGGAAACATCATATCTATTTTCTGACATACTGAAAATTCCATTTGAAAAAAACTTCCCCAAAAATAAAGTAACCATTTTAGCAAACCTTGATGAGAATATTGGACTTCCACGAATTAGACAACATGCAATAAATATTAAAAAAGAACTATCAGAAAACGGAATCAGTATTAATACTATTACAGGCGGACTTGACGAATATCCAATATCAGGAAAGGTAGCAGTTGAAATATTGAAAGATGAAAAATTTGATATCATAGTTGTTGCAGGAGTTCCACATGCATTACCAATAGAAGAAATTAATACCACTAAAATAGCTGTTACAGACGGTCCTAGGTTGGTTGAACCTCTTAAAAAATTAGGATACAACCATGTTGTTACAGAACTTGATGCCCATGCTAAAACACTTGGAACAGGCCGGATTGTACCATCAGATTTTGGAGATGCTTTAAGGGCACTGATAGATTTTTAAAGAATTTTTATATATAATAGATTTAATAGTATACCCATATTAAAATAATCATTTTTAAATTTGTAAGGTGATATTATGACAAAAACCATTGGAATGATACTTTGTGGAGGCTTCGGAAAGAGGCTAAGACCTTTAACTGAAACTATTCCCAAACCGCTCATAGAGATTAAAGATAATTACACTATTTTAGACAAACAACTCTTTGACTTTAAAAATGCCGGAGTTGACAAAGTACTTCTTTTAACAGGGTTTTTAAGTGAAAAAATTCGAGAAAGATACGGAAACGAATATAGGGGCGTCGAAATTGAATATATCGTTGAAGATGAACCTTTAGGAACATTAAATGCTATTAAATTAGGCATGGAAAATATTAAAGATGGGGAACAGTATGTTATTCGAAATGGTGACGTTGTAGCCGACCTTAATATCAAAAAAATGATCGAACAGGGCCAGAAATCAGATTACCCTCTTTCAATATTTGTTACCAAAATGGTTTCACCATATGGGATTGTTGAGATAAGTGGTGATAGGCTTGTTTCATTCAAAGAGAAACCAGTATTAGATTATTATATTAACGGTGGAGTTTACTTTTCAAAAGGTGAAATAGACTTTGGAAGTTTTGAAATAGGAGATATTGAAAAAACTGTATTCCCTATGTTAGCTAAAGACAATAAGTTAGGTTATTATAAAGAAAATGGATTATTCTGGATGGCCATAGATACTTCTAAAGAACTTGAATCCATTAAAAAGGAATATGAAAACAGAGAAGATAAACCATGGGGATATGAGAAGATCCTTATTAACACCGAGAAGTATCTGACTAAAGAACTATTTTTAAGAGAAGGATATCAAACCTCTTTCCATTACCATGCCCAAAAAGATGAAACCATGTACATTGTAAGTGGTGCAGGTTACATTGAATTTGAGGATCGCAAAGAATATTTCGGAAAGAATGACACCATCCGAATAGAACCAAAAGAAGTACATTCAATAGTTGCAATGGAAAATACAGTTCTACACGAAATCTCAACACCCCATTTGAACGATACCATTCGGGTTAAAGATTATTACCCGACCCGTTAGATCTAACTTATTTTTTTGTAAAAAAATTAGATGATACAATTGTAATAAGGCAGACAAACATGATAACCATTATAGATTATGGATCAGGGAATCTTAAAAGTATAAAAAATGGTTTTAAAAAGATCAACGCCGATGCAATTGTTTCTTCTTCATTAAAAGATATAAACGATGCTGAAGCGCTAGTATTACCCGGGGTGGGTGCTTTTGGAACAGCCATGGAGAACCTAAATAAATATAAAGAATCTATAAATAATCATATAGATTTAAATAAACCATTTTTAGGAATATGTCTTGGATTACAGGTTCTTTTTACTTCCAGCAATGAAACTCCAGATATCCCAGGATTAGATATTTTTAAGGGAGAAGTTTTACATTTTCCAGATTCTTTAAAATTACAAAGACTTAAAATACCTCAAATGGGATGGAATCAACTTGAAATTAGAAATAAATGTCCAATTTTAGATGGTATGGGTAATGATTTCATGTATTTTGTTCATTCGTATTATGTAAATCCCGATGAGAAGAATATAATTACAGCTACAGTAAATTATGGTATTGATGTGCCTGCTGTAATTTGTAGGGATAATATTTTTGCGACCCAATTCCATCCTGAAAAAAGCGGTGAAAAGGGTCTTCAGATTCTTAAAAACTTTGTTAAATTGATTTTTAAATAAGTTTTTTTGATAAAAAAATTAGAATAAAAATTATAATATTAATTTTTAATGGATAAGTATTAATACATTCGAATGCATAGATCAACATATAAAAAGGTGTAGTAAGTGGATATAGAAGGATTCGTTAGGCGTAACATCAAAGATGAGGACGAAAGTACAGTCCAAAAAACCTTAACAGATAAGATTTTGGAATATAAAAATATTGATCAAAATCAGGCCAGTGCAATGGCTGCTGCTGTTATTGAAGAGGTTAAAAATACACTTAAAATTGATTCACACCCTGATGAGTTTATGAGGGATCTAATAAAATATCCTGAATCACACGTATCAATGGGAGATATAGGAGTAGGATCTAGGGGTGCAGGAGATTTCTTTGTACACAGGAAAATTGCTGAAATCATATCACACACCAAAAGTAGTGCATATATATCACCCTCTGCCCAAGACGATGGAGGTGTGGTTAAAGCTGAAATTGATTCAAAGGATGTTTATGTAACAACAGCTGTAGATGGAATTCACTCAAGGCTTAGTGAATATCCATTTTTAGGAGGGTTTCATGTTGCCAGAGCTACCCTAAGAGATGTTTGTGTTATGGGAGCAGATCCTATTGCAATGTTAAGTGATCTCCACCTTGCAGATGATGGAGATGTTGGAAAATTATTTGATTTTACAGCTGGAGTGTGTGCAGTATCCGAACTTGTTGATGTGCCCCTTGTAGCGGGAAGTACACTTAGAGTAGGTGGAGATATGGTTCTAGGAGACCGTTTAGTTAGTGCAGTGGGCGCTGTGGGAATATCAAAACATCCGCCTACAGCAAGAAAAAGAGCTGAATCTGGTGATGTAATACTCCTTACAGAAGGTTCAGGCGGTGGTACCATTTCAACGACAGCTATATATCATGGAATGTTTGATGTTGTTTGGGAAACTATGGACATAAGCTTTATAAAAGCCTCAGAAGCCATATTTCAGGCAGGGCTGTTACCTGAAGTCCATGCCATGACAGATGTTACCAATGGGGGACTACGAGGAGATGCGCATGAAATAACTAAGACCACCGGTCTTGGTTTGACCTTCTATGAAGACAAAATACGGGCCATGGTAAATCCTAAAGTTCTTGATATGCTAGAAAAATTAGATATAGATCCATTAGGAGTTTCTGTTGATTCTTTAATGATAATAGCTCCAGAAGATATTGCATTACAAGTCAAAAATGCTATATCAAATGCAGGTGTTAGAATTGATGAAATTGGATTTGTCGACCAATCAGGCGTCTCCAAATTAATCACGGAAACTGGGGAAGAAGAATTAAAACCACTATTCAGAGAAGCAGCCTACACCAAGATAAAGAAAATAGTAGGGGATATTGAACCAGAAAATTTCGAAATTATGAAAGAAAAAGTACAAAAAGCAGCACTCGACGCTATAAAAAAGAAGGATAAAATTGTGGAAACCATTAACGAAAGATAATAAACCAAAAACTTCCAATTTCACCATTAAAGAAAAGATAAGGTGGTATTATTGATAAAAGAAGATGTTAATGGAATTTTTTTCAGCATGGATATTACATTAGGGTTAATTCCCTTAATAATCCTTATTTTAACAGTTGCTAATACAAATATTGATTATACGGATTCATACTTAGAAAAACAATACTTTCAAAAGGCACAAGATACAGCCGAACTCATGTCTACATACACAGAACATGATGATCAGACCATATTTCAAAAAGTATCAAATGCACTTTCAGAAAACCGAGACAAAAAAGTAGGAATAGACACTGCAAGGAATATTACATCCCCATTTCTTGGAAGAACCATTGGAAACATGAAATATCGTCTTGAGGAAATAAACTACCTCAAAGGGTCGGAAATAGTTTCTAATGGAGATATTAAAAAGGCTAAAAATGTTGGTGTAGCTGTAAAGTGTTATGGCAATTATCTGTTTAAGTTATATGTATGGCAATAGAATTCTTTATCGTCATAAATCTATTGGGTTACGGTTTTTCAAATTATCGTAGGATATTTGGATTAAATATATTGAGGAAGTTTTATCTATGGATACTCAACAGGAAATTAAGTCTGAAAAAAAGATTGCAAGGTTAATTTCTAATATTACACAACCTCCTCTTGTGTCTATACCCATATTTGCAATCATAAATTATGTTCTGTTAGGGTTTAACAATTCATTAATAATAACCATGATATGTTGGATATTTGGAGCATTTCTCCCTATTGCGACATCTTTAATCCTTATTAGGAAAATGCATACAGATATGGATATGACTGATAGAACTAAGCGTACTCTACCATTATTTTTCGCTGTTTGTTCTTACCTAATAGGATTTCTTGTTTTGCTGTCTATGGGTGCTCCTGCACTAACAACCGCATTAATGTTAATATACTCTTCCAACACACTGATCATCCTATTCATTAACTTATCATGGAAGATCAGTATCCATACGATGGGAGTAGCCGGACCCACAGTAGCTTTAACCTACTTATTTGGTCTTCCAGGTTTATTATTTGGCCTTCTAATCCCATTGGTGATGTGGAGTAGGGTTGAACTTAAAAAACATACAATTTCTCAAGTTTTGGCTGGAGGTATCGTTGGTATAATCCTAACCTACATTCAGTTGTACTTTATATTACCCCTAGTTTAATAATTACAAATTTTTTAATAAGTATGTTTGAATTAATAAGGTCAAATTTAAATAGAAAAAGAAGTAATTGATATAATGTTGCTTTTATTCTTGTTTTTATCTAAATAAATAGAAAAAAATTCAAGAGATAAGCCCTGGTAGTGTAGCGGATATCACGTAGGATTGCGGATCCTATCACCCGGGTTCGAGTCCCGGTCAGGGCATTAATTATTTTTTTGATTTATATGTTCATCTTGGTTGATTAATATTAGAATCATTATTAAATAATTAAAAGAGTTCAAATATACCTACAATTTGATTTTGATCCCCTTTTTAAATAACTGAAATCTTTATTTTTATTCAACACTATACTCCTATCCCATCTATTATCTTTTTGAGGGTAATCTTCCCGATAGTGAGATCCTCTACTTTCACGACGAACAAGTGCAGATTGAGTCACAAGTGAAGCAACTGTGAGCATATTTTCAATTTCAAGTGCATCCAAAAGATTTTTATTGTACCCTGAGCCCTCAGGTACCTTCATATCCAGAGATGTAATTTTAAGTTCTTCAATTTTATTTAAAGCAGATTTGAGACCATCTTCATTTCTTATTATTGCTACATTAGCCCACATTGTTTCCATAAGCTCTTTTTTGATTTGATGAGGGTAAATGTTCCCATCCTTAAATATATTCCGAATTCTTTTTTCCTCAGAATTGATCTGTTCTTCGTTGTATTCTAATTCATTTGAAAGTGCATTTTTAGCTGCAGACTCTCCAGCGCGTTTTCCAAATACTTGAGTATCTGCAAGTGCATTACCACCTAATCTATTAGCACCATGTATTCCTCCAGAAGCCTCTCCTGCTGCGAATAAATTTTCAACAGTAGTTTCACCTCCATGTTTGATCCTTATGCCACCCATAAAATGGTGTGCTGTTGGCGCTACCTCCATTGCTTCTTCTCTTATATCAACTCCAACATCCATAAATTGAAGTAACATTGTTTCAAGCTTTTCTTCGATTAGTTTATTTGGAAGATGTGTTACATCAAGGTATACACCACCATTATCTGTACCTCTACCCTCTCTGATCTCGTTGTATATTGCCCTAGCCACAACATCACGGGTAGCAAGTTCGCCTCTTTCATCATAATTCCTCATAAACCTTCGCATACCAACATTAAACAGTTTACCACCTTCACCTCGCACAGCTTCGGTTACAAGAACTCCTTTTCTCGATTCAGGATATAACATCCCTGTTGGGTGGAATTGAATCTGTTCCATATCAAGAAGATCTGCACCTGCATTGTAGGCTAAACTATATCCATCCCCGGTTTTTTGTATTGCATTTGAGGTAACAGGATAAAGCCATCCTGCACCCCCACTAGCAATTATAGTAGATTTAGCCTTGAAAATAATCATATTTGAAGTTTTAAGAGATACTCCACATGCACCAATAACTCGAGTATTCTTATTATCCATGAGGAGAGAGGTTATCATTATCTCATCAAAGGTTTCTATTTTTTGCCGTATTACCTCTTCTTTCAAAGCCATCATCATTTCATGACCCGTTCTATCTCCCTGAAAACATGTTCTTCTAAAACTTTGGCCACCAAAGGGTCGTTGGTTCAATTTTCCAGATTTTTGTCTGTCAAAAATTGCACCGTAGCTTTCGAGTTCTATCAATCTATCTTGAGCCTCATTAACCAGTATTTTTACAAGACCCATATCGTTTAAATATGCGCCACCTTTCATTGTATCTTCAAAGTGTGCTTCTACACTATCATCAGCATCCACATAACCAAAAGCAGCATTATAACCTCCTTCTGCAAGTGTTGTACATCCTGATTTAAATGATAAGCCCTTTGAAACTATTGAAACTTTTAAATTTGATTTTCTAGCTTCTATTGCTGCCCTACATCCAGCGCCGCCTGATCCTATTACCAGTACATCGCATTCGCGTATCTCTCTTTCCATGTATTGGAATTATACTTTGACATTTATTATTTATTCGGTTGGTGATGATATTAAAATAAATATAAAAAGGATCAACACAAAACTCTATTATATTAATGATCATTTTTACTGCATAGTCAACATCATAATCATCATGGAGGCATTGAGCTGAAAAGAAAAGAAATAATAAAACTTGCAAGAAAAGATTTTGAAAAAGCATGGGTTGAAACTGCTCATACCTTAAAAAGACCTCATCATGATGATGAATATCCCCGATTACATCTTAATACCGGTCGATCCCATATGTTATACGATACAATATGGGAGATTAGACAAGCATATCTGAAACTTGGATTCAATGAAACAGTAAATCCATTGTTTGTTGATGAAGAGGATATTTACAAACAATTTGGCCCCGAAGCCCCTGCAGTTCTGGATCGGTGCTTCTTCCTTGCGGGACTTCCAAGACCAGATATAGGTATTGGATTGGATAAAATACAACTAATTGAAGAAATTGGTGTATCTCTCAATGAAGATAAAATACAAGCTCTCAAAGATATTTTTCGAAACTATAAGAAGGGTGACGAAAGTGGAGACGACCTTGTACATGATGTTTCAATAGCACTGGAAGTAGGGGATGCCCTTGGACTTAGAATACTTGAAAATGTTTTTCCAGAATTACGTGAACTTAAACCAGTACCAGGAAGGACCACACTAAGATCCCATATGACTTCAGGTTGGTTTTTAACACTTCAATCTGTGCATAACAAACGTAAACTGCCAATAAAACTTTTTTCAATAGACCGATGTTTCAGAAGAGAACAACGGGAGGATTTAAGTCATCTAATGACTTACCATTCTGCATCATGTGTATGGGCAGATGATGAAGTGAGTCTAGATATGGGAATGGCAGTTTCAGAGAGTGTTCTTGAACACTTTGGATTTGAAAAATTCAAATATGTACCAGATGAGAAAAAGTCCAAATACTACATACCAGGAACACAAACAGAAGTTTATGGATATCATCCTAAACTTAAAGATTGGGTTGAAGTGGCAACCTTCGGAATTTACTCACCAATAGCCCTATCCAGTTACGGTATAGACAAAGAAGTAATGAACCTTGGTGTTGGTGCAGAAAGGATAGCTATGATACTCCATAAACAAACAGATGTTAGGGAAATGGTTTATCCTCAAACATATGAAAAATGGCATTTATCTGATAGGGAAATTGCAACCATGCTCAGGATTAACTACTACCCATTCACAGGTGAAGGAAGAGATCTGATGGAAAGTTTGCTCATCACTGGAAAAGAAAATGGGAATGCACCTTCCCCATGTGGATTTGTAGCATTTGAAGGAGAGTTTTTGGATAAAGATATTAGAGTGAAAATTATTGAACCAGAAGAAGGAACTAAGCTCCTTGGGCCAGCTGCATGGAACAAAGTTTACATCTCAGATGGTAACATTATTGGAGTGCCTGAAAAGGATGCTGATGATGACATATCCATAAAAGCCATTAATAATGGAATTCCAACAGGAATAAGTTATATGGATGGTGTCGCAGCATATGCAAGCTATAAAATCGAAGAGATGATAGTTAGCAGTACTAATGAAATGAGTATAAGGACTACGCTATCAAAATCATTGTCAGATATAAATTTAAAATTGGATAAATTGGCATTAAACTATATAACAGGTAATAATAGAGTTATAGATCTTAGAGGGCCCATTTTCGCTACAATAACATGCGAAATATTGGAATAGTTGATTCCAAATTAATCTTAATTTTTTAATATTTTCATTAATAATACTTGCAAAAGGTTATTTGTTGGAATAATTATAGAAAGTAATATTCTTAAAAAAAGAAGATATTCTTGAATCCCCTTTCTAAGGCAATAATAGGTATAAATTAATTAAAATAATAAAAAAATGGATAATAGTGATTTAAATGGAGATAAAAGGACAAATAATTTCTGGAATGGGTAAAGGAACTTATTTCATGTCTCAAGAAATTTATATAAAACAGTTCCAGGAAAAGCTCCATTTCAAACCATATGTGGGAACCCTAAATGTAAAACTAGAAAAAAATCGGAAGAATCCTCTTATCAACATTTCAAAGGAAAAATTCAGCTTAATCCTAGGCAAAGGTAAATTTGGTGATGTAAAATTCATAAAAGCGGTGTTAAACCATGATACTGCCGGAGCTTTAGTTTTTCCTGCTAAAACTGAACATACTGAGGATGTTCTAGAATTTATTTCAAATAAAAATCTCAGAGGATCTTTAAAACTTAAAGATGGAGATATTGTGTCCATTACTATCGAATAATAAAATTCATTATTATGCATATCATTAATAAATAGGAAAATAGTTAAAAATCTTACTGCGAGTGATTACCCATGATAAAAGAAGCATTAGAAGCCATTAAAAATGGAGAAATTGTATTAATATTTGATAGTGATAACAGAGAACGTGAAACTGATATGATAGTAGCTGCAGAGTTCATGACCCCCGAATATATGACACAAATAAGGAATGATGCTGGCGGTCTATTTTGCATACCTCTTTCTTCTGAAAACTCAGATGCACTTGGAGTACCTTTTATGACAGATATAATGGAAATTGCTAGTTCAAAGTATCCGGTTCTTGGTGAACTTAATCCTGATGATATTCCTTATGATGAAAAATCAGCATTTTCAATTACTGTAAATCATAGAAAAACCTTCACAGGTATAACCGACAATGATCGTGCATGTACTATAAAAGAACTTGCATTACTGTGTAAAGCCGGTAAACAAAAAGAATTTGGTAAATATTTCCGTGCCCCTGGACATGTAACTCTTCTTAGAGCTGCTAATGGCCATGTTCGCAGCAGAAAAGGACATACTGAGATGAGTATAGCTTTAATGGAAATGGCTGGACTTACCGAAGTAGCTGTATGTTGTGAAATGATGGATGACAAAACTGGTGGGTCTCTTCCAACAAAAGATGCAAAAAAATATGCTAAAGATCATGGATTAGTGTTTATGAGTGGTGCAGATTTAATAGAGGCTTATACTGAATTTAAAAAGAATAAATAAATTCTATTTTTTATTCTACCTCTCTTTTATGTCAGTAAAACGATCCATAATCTCTTTGAATCCCATATAATTATTAAATTTAGGTTTTTCTGCTAATTTAATTATTTTTTCAATGTCTAGATAATTTTCAATAGTTTTAATAGCGTTTAGACAGAAATCATCTAGCTTAATTTCAACCTCGGGCATATTTCCCCTTTCTGTAAGGCGAATCTTTGGGATAAATGTTAAAAAATCTGTTTTCGTTCTATTTTTTATGAATTGTGATGTAGATTCTGCTATTCCTTCATCATAGATTTTGTTTAATATAATCCCCGCAGTATTTATGCCCATTTTATCCATCATTTCTACATGAGAAACCACATCTACTGCTGCTGTTTCAATGCCTCCCTTGTTACACGGAGAAACCATAATAACGGGAATATTTGCTGCGATTGCTATTTCAGCTGATGAAAATGGAACCTTTTTATTGAGCATACCTGTAAAAATACTCATTACACCTTCAACAATAACAATATCGTAATTATTTTTCTTTATATCTTCAAAAACTTCTTTTAAATCCTTCCATCCGAGTCCACCTATTTTTATAGATGAAAAATTCTCCATCCTTTCTTTATTAAGATATAATGATGGAACAATATCCCTGATATCTGGACCTACCTTAAGAACTCCAACTTTATATCCCTGTTTTCTAAGAGCACCTACGATGCCTGTAGTAATAAATGTTTTACCAGAGTCCGAGCCAGTACTAGCAATCATTATGATCTTTGTACTTGGTTTAAGGGTTAAATTGTTTATTTCCTCTGATTTATCAATATTTATTCCAGTTTCAACACCTATTTCCATTTTAATATTCTTTAAAAGTATTTTATTGTCATTTTTAATTTTTAATATGTCATTTTCATTTGCATCTATAAATTTAAGGACATTCCCTACCAAATCGGGATTTTCATCCAATGCCCCGTGAACCATCAAACCCACTACATTACCTTCATCGTTTCGTACTCCGGAAAGTATTTCTCGTGGATCGTTAGAGTAGTTAGTCCTCTTTACTAAAGATTTTAGTATTGGTTTTGCATCTCCGGTAATATTACCATAGGTGTGACAATGAAAACCTGTAATCTTTTTTCCTGCCATACCCTCTGTTAAAAAAGAATCTTTAATTATTTTTGCCTCAACACGGTCAGTGCCCACCATCGGAGAAAATGATACATCAAGTAAACCTAAACCTTGCCTATTTACCGGACATGGGGATTTTCTGCCTATATCTGTTTTATTTGCTAGAAACTGGAATCCTGAACACATTCCTAGTATGAACTTTCCCTCAGTGCCCATATTAATGATCTCTTTTTTAAGTTCTTCACTAACACTTTGAGATTCTATTATACTTCCCCCGGGAATTATCAAACCATCCAATTCCTTATGAATTTTGAACCCGTTTATCATTCCATTGTTTCTAACTATGTGTGTTGGTAGATTTCCAAAATCTTCAAACATTGGTAATGTACCTTTAACATAGAGAAATCCTATTTTTTTCATCTTTTGTATGTTTATATATCCTAATATTAAATGTTTTCATTTAATTAAATATGGGGATATTAAGGGCTTTTTTCAAGAGTTTCAAGTTCAATGCCCTTGGTTTCAGGGAAGGTCCAAATAGATATTGCAACACTCAAAGCAAAAATTGAACCTAGGAATATTCCACTTCCAAGGCCATAATTTGTTGCTATCAAAGCAATTAATATTGGTATTAAAAACTGTGTTCAGCGGGCTATATTGAACCCAGAACCCATAGAAGTACATCTTATTTCAGTTGGGAATAATTCAGAGACAAGAAGACCATATCCCCCATAAATTCCTGTCCCTATACCTACAATAAACATGAAAATAAATATAATGGTTGATAATAAGCAATGTTATTCCAGAATAATGATATCATCACCAGACCCCCGGCCAATGATATTGCAAATCCCGAAAATGCCAGTCTTCTCCCAAATCTATCTGCAATATATCCAAATGATAAAAGACCTATAATTCCACCTAACTGGTTAACAATTATCCAAACCGAAGATTTGGCTATGGAAATATGTTGCTGTTGTAGATTGTTGGAAGCCATGAATAGGTGAACCAATAAGCTGAACTTCCTAGTATGGCAAGTAACAATACTTTAAAGAATAATTTTCTGTATGGTTTATAAAATAATGATATGAATTCATTCCTTTATTAATTAAAGACTTTTTGATAACAATATTATTTTTGTTTAACTTATTTTTAAGCCAGAGATCAGATTCTGGCAAATTTCGGCGAATTATGATTACTAATAATGCGGGGAAAACTGAAACAATAAAAGCTTCCCTCTACCCAATGATCGATGCTAATAAACCACCAACAATTGCAGCCATAATGAAACCTACAGGATTCCCAGTTTGTAGCAAAGCCCCGAATTTTCCCCTTAATTTTGCAGGAAATGTTTCATTGACATAAGTCTGCCCTGTGGCCCATTCACCAACAACACCCAATCCTGTCACTATCCGGGATATTATTAAAGTTTCTATACTATTAGAAAATGCACATAGCAATGTGCCTAAACAGTATATAATTATAGTCCATTGAAGAATCAGTTTTCGACCATACTTGTCTGATAAAACTCCGAATACAACACCACCTACAACAGCTGCAATGAGATGCACTTAATGCATATGAAAGCATCAAAGTTGAAGATGTAGTTCAAGACCTATTGGAATAATTAGAAAAGTGAATAATATAAGATCATAAAAATCAAAAACCCATCCAGCCCATCTAAGACCAAATAGTTTATAATGAATCCCAGTAAAATTCTCATACTGATTTAGAAGTGATTTTTTCCTTCGCCTTCTATTAAATGTTCACTACTAAATCTACAGATGTTGCTTTCATTAAATTAACATAGGTCTGTTTATCTTCTAAATTCTTTGCAAAAAACCATCACTTAAAAAAAATAAATAAAAAAAATTTAATGAAATCTGAATCTTATTGTATTTCATCGATCTTAGCCATTATTTCAATTATCTTGGAATCTTCGAAGGGTTTTCCTTGAATTTGAAGTCCTACTGGAATTCCATTAACTTCTCCTGCTTTCATACTTGCAGCAGGTATTCCAGCTAGATTGGCTATTACTGTAAGAACATCATACGAATACATGTCCATTGGTTCTAAAGTAGTACCAATTTTATGTGGTAATTTTGGAACTGTTGGTCCAACTATTGCGTCAACCCCATTTAGAAGTTTATTAACTTCTATTTTAATTAAAGATCGTGCTTGAAGTGCTTTTTTATAATATTTTCCGCTGAATTCTTTTTGACTTATGTAAGAACCCATATGAATTCTTCGAAGTACTTCTTCTCCACATACATCTTCTATTCTTTTTCCATATTTTCTTCCATCATATTTTCTGGTTGCAGAAAAGAATTCTACATAGTTTATGAGGTAGTATGTTGGTAAGCATAAATCAATATAATCGAA
>PMGM01000035.1:0-231 GCA_003158115.1 Methanobacterium sp. | reverse complement strand
TGGTACCTTTCAGTGATTCTCCAGATTGTTCGACTTTATCAATGAAACTTGGAATTTTGTTATCCATGGATGTGCATTCTGTTTCATCATAACCACCTATAACATCGAGCATGAGTGCAACTCCACTTGTGTCCCTAGAAAAGGGGCCTATCTGATCAAAACTCATGGCAAGATCAAGGAGTCCCTGCCTTGAAACAAGACCATATGTGGGTTTAAATCCCATTACTCCAC
>PMGM01000052.1 GCA_003158115.1 Methanobacterium sp. | reverse complement strand
TTTATTCAACCTTAATATTTTAATTATAAATATTATAATTTTACAACAGAATTTAAGCATTTTCAGCAAAAAAATTTGCTGTAACTAATGTAAAACACCATCGGTGAGAATACAAATATTATTAAAAGTAATAGGGGGTCCAAAATCATGTCTTACACTATCTATTAAAATCTAAATTTTATAAACCATATAATATTGATTTTGGTATAGTAGTTTTGAGTTTGCGGGTAATGTAGATGTTACATTGTAATTTGTATTGTAATAGATGAATCCTGAGACAATGGTATTTTTGTTTATGTTCGAAAAGATTAGTCTTTTATCCAGTACAAAGTATCCAATATGTTTTTGTTCAAGTATTGTACTATTAAATCCTCTTCCTATAACATATGTAGATAGTTGAACGTTGGCAATTGGTTGGTTTGTATTTGAAACGAGGAAAAAATTTGTTTCATAGTTGTTTGATACTATTGCTGATTTGTTATCACCGTACTGGTTAAACCAATTTGCAAGTTCTTCATCTGCAATTGTTGGTGGTGCAAGTTGTGGGACAGTTAATTGGGTGGATCCGTATGGTTGTGAATTGTACTGTGGTATAATTTGGTAGTTAGATTCTGTAACTGTGACCAGTGCAAACAAAGTTGAAATAACAAATATTGAAATTAAAAATATTGTTCGTATGGATTTTGATGGGAATTCGGTTTTTTTATAGTTGAGATATAAGTAGCTTAAACCCATTCCACCAAGTATTGACAGAGGTAAGAGCAAGTGTGCTAGAAGTCTTATCGTATAAACATTTACTCCAAACCAGTAAGATTTGCTCATGAGGAAAATCACTATAACCCAAACAATAAGGAATAGATCTTTAGTTGCTCTTCTTTTTACTGCCTGGATTGATCCAATAATCATGAATATTAGAACAATACCCAGATAAACAAGATATTTTGAATTGCTTATTGGATCGTTGTAGGGGACTGATGTTTTTATCAATACTAATGCGTAGGCTAAAATTTTATGTGCAAATGTTGGCACTAATAAAAATGCAACTGCAGCTACAATTAACGCACTGATCAGTGGTATGGATATGAACAAAGCATAACTTATCAAGTAAATTTTATCTCTATTTAAAATTCCTAAAACTACTGTTATTGCTGTTATTATTAGGAATAGCAGACTAGTAGTTGATTGATGAGTTAATAATACTATTAGAAACAGCAAACTGGCCATTAAAGCATATTTATATTTTTTAGTTACTATTGATTGATAGTACAAGTAAACTGCTAACGGTACAAATATGATTGCCATGGTCTCTGGAAGTGGTGAAACCAATCTTGTGAACAAATAACTTGACATTACAAGAAATCCTGCGGAAATCCCAGCTATGTCTCCATAGAATTTCTTGGCAACATATGAAACTGATAAAACAACAGAAAAAGCTAAAATAGGTTGTAATATCCGGGCGGCCAGGAAATAATTGATCTTTAAAATACTTCCTAAAAATACCAACACTAAACTAAAAAGTGGAGGATATATCTCTGGAGCTCCACGAGGTGGATTAATCATTGGATCAACAAATGTAAGTCCATAATGACTAAAAACTTCGGCAGCACGTACATGGACAAATATATCCACTGTTAATGGCCATTGGTAAGTTAAAGTAGGAATTAATGCTATTAAAAAAGCCACAACTGCAGGGATAATCCAAATATATTTGCAAAACTTACTTCTCATATTTGTTGATTTTTCAGTTTGAGTATCTGGATTAGACGGTAGAACTATTGGTTCAGGCCCCCGTTGTAAATGGATTCACTTATCACCCTAAATAAATTGTTAATTAGGTTGATAGTTTTAATATAAGTTAATACAATCATCATTTTCCTGTCCTATTAGTTAGTTTGAATATTAAATCTTTAAACTAGATTTGTAAATAGTTTATATTATATTTACGTAATTAAAGAAGATCCAGTAATTTTATTCTCTATTGATTTTGATCATATATATCTTTTTCAATTATTAGATAACTATAATTCACAATATAATAACAATTTCTAGTTCTTTATATTGATTGTATACTGTTCTAATAATAAATTAGAAGGTGGCTGAATTATTGTATATTTTATATCTATTTTGATTAAAAAAGGTGTAAAACATTTATCGATATTTAATATCTGGATTGAAGTGTTTTTGTTATTGGATTTTCTTTTGTTGATCTCCTTTTATCTAACAGAAAAAAATCTCTATAAATTTTTTTACATTAATGATATTTACGATGTTATTGGCAATAAAACGGGTTAAAATTAAATATCTAAAATGGAAAAAAATTTAGTTAAGACTTACACTAAAAAGATCTTAACATATTATATAAAAATTTGAATTAGCTAGATTAAATGGGTTTATCTTTTAACAAGTTTAAGGGAAGCTGAATTCATGCAGTAACGTAATCCTGTTGGTTTTGGACCGTCATCGAAAACATGTCCCAAGTGTGCTTCACAGCGGGCACATAGTACTTCCTTCCTCAACATACCATAGCTTCTATCGTTATGTTCTTTAACATTTTCTTCTGCTATTGGTTTCCAAAAGCTAGGCCAACCTGTTCCAGAGTCGAATTTGGTTTTTGAATCAAATAAATCTGTTCCACAGCAAACACACTGATAAATCCCATCTTCGTGACAGTTATGATATTTACCTGTAAATGCTTGTTCTGTTCCTTGTTGTCTTGCAACATTATAAGATTCTTTACTCAAACTTTTCTTCCATTCATCGTCGGTTTTTTTTATCCTTTCAACCATTTCTATCTTTTCAGTTTTAACTGAGTAGATAGGTATTAATGTTTCATTGTCATTTGAATTGGTTGTCATGGTATAATGTATGGTAATCAAATTAAAAAAATCATGGTTTTGATATAAAAAAAATTTAATTATTTAATAGNNTTTAATTATTTAAATAGAATAAATTAAGCAAATTCAATTGTACTTGGAGGTTTATCACTTACCGAAAGTGAAACATGTGTTACTTCAGGTATCTCTGCTGTTATCCTTCTAGATATAGTTTTGACCATGTCCCATGGGAGTTCAGGTACATTTGCAGTCATTGCATCTATAGATTCAACCATCCTAACTACAACAAGATAACCATAATCCCTTATATCTCCTTTAACTCCAGTAACTTTGGTATCAGTTAAGACAGCAAAGTATTGCCATAAATTAGCGTCAAGACCTTCTTTTTTCACTTCTTCTTCCACTATAGCATTGGCTTTTCTACATATATCAATTTTTTCAGGAGTTAGAAGTCCGACTATACGCACTGCAAGTCCAGGCCCCGGGTAAGGTTGTCTATTTACCATCTCATCAGGAAGACCCAATTTTTTCCCAACCACACGTACTTCATCTTTGTAAAGTTCTCTAATTGGCTCAACAATCTCAAGAACCAATCCATGGGGAAGTGCAATGTTATGATGCGATTTTATTTGTCCATCACTCTCTATCCAGTCTGGTGCTATTGTACCTTGTACAAGGAATTTAGCTCCTTCTTCTTCTGCAACTCTTTCAAAAACCCTTATAAATACTTCACCAATTATCTTTCTCTTATCTTCTGGATCTGAAACACCTTCAAGCCTATCTAAAAATTCTTCCTCCGCATCTATTGTTCTGAGGTTAAGCCTGTCCTTGAATGTTTTGTTAACATAATCGGATTCTCCTTCTCTTAAAAGGCCGTGATCAACGAAAACCGCTATCAAGTTTTCTCCAATCGCTGTTGATGTTAATACTGATGCTACAGAACTGTCAACACCACCAGAAAGGGCGATTATGGCTTTTTCATTACCTATTGTTTTTTTTAATTCTTCAATTGATTCATTTATAAAATCAGACGGATCTAACATGTTTTCACCCTATATATATTAATTTGATTAAATACCTATAAAATTTATTACAAATTGTCATCTATGAGTTTTAATTATATTATCAGTTGTTTAGTACTAATTGTAACCTATACAAATGTTATTTTTCTAAACAAATAAGAACAATAATCAAACTTTAATTAAGATTTTAAAATTACAATAATTATACTTTTAATTTTATCAATAGATTTATTTAATTACCATTATTTCCTTCAAGATTGTTTGTTGATTTTTGAAATTCTTTACAAATTTCATAGAAGTTTTCAAATATCTTACCGCCCTTCTCAGTATGGTGGACTTCTGGATGAAACTGGATACCATAAATCGGTTTGGTTTCATGTTTCATAGCTTCAACTCCACATATTGATGATGATGCAAGTATTTCAAAGTTTTTTGGAGGTTTAGTTACTTCATCCTTATGGGATGCCCAAACATTTGCGCTCTCACCAAAACCCTTCAATATTTCATTTTCATTTAGTACATTTATCTTGATCAATGCATAACTTTCAATACCAGCTGCACCTATTTCACCACCATAGGCTTTAGCAATTATTTGATGTCCGAGACAAATACCCAACATGGGGATATCAAGTTCTTCAACATAACTTATCGAGTTGTCGGATCTTTGAATAGAAGGTCCACCCCCTAGAATCAAGCCTAAAGGATTTTTTTTTTCAATTTCTTCAATTGTAGTAGTATTAGGAACCATCTCTGATGGAATCTTCAAGTAATGAAGGCTTCTATAAATCCTGTGATTGTACTGTCCATGATTATTAATAACGAGTATTTTCATTTATAACTCCTTAAATAGTTCTAACATTGATATTTAATGTTTTTATCTCTGAAATATTTATAATTTCAACTATTTCATAGATTATGTGAAAATATATTTATGGGTTCCTAACTAACATTCTAGCATGGAATTTACCGATCTAATTTATATAATAATAGCTCTTTTAGTAGCAGTTGTACTATTCTATATCTTCATATGGTTGGTACCAATTATAATAGTATTAATCATAGCTTATGTAATATATATCTTTTTGAAGGGACCACAACACTACTGAAGATCTAGGACTATAAATAGCAATTTTATCCCAAATTTTTTTTAAACTAACTATAAATAAATAATTTTACCAATTAATAATTATAGAAAGTATTTCATGAAAAAAATTAGTGAATTTACAGGAATAACAGAAAATCTTTTAGCATTCAGGGAAGAAGTTAAAGATGCTGAAAAAATAACTTTTATAGGGATGCCTGGAGTTTGTAGTCCATTTGCATTGCTCTTTGCCTATGTTGTAAAGGAAAAGGAATCAGTTTTCATCACAGGTACAGATATTAAAAGTGCTAGGAAGTTAGAACTTACAGATCAAGGGATGGAATTTGGAGAATCTGCTAATCCAAATGCAGATGTTGTGGCAATATTAGGTGGATTGGCCATGCCAAAAACCAATATTAAACCCGATGAAGTTAACAAAGTCATTAAGAATGTTTTGAAAAAAGACGGGAAACTCATAGGTTTATGTTATATGGATATATTCAGGGAGTATGACTGGGACCAAAAGTTAAACTTTGATTGTATAATTAATGGAACATTAAACGGATTTATTTTAAGAAAGTAATTAGGGGATGATCTTTTTGGATTTAGGATCTATAGGAATGGAGAAGGGGCTTTTATATGAAACAATTGTAACAACGGTGAATGATGACCTAACGCCAAATGCAGCACCTATAGGTGTTATTTGTAAAAATGATAAAGAAGTGGTTGCATACTTCCATCATGGATCGAAAACAGTACGTAATATTAAGAGAAACCATAATTTTATTGTAAATATACTCAAGGATCCAATGGCGTTTGTAGAATCAACATTGGGAAATTTATCTAATAATTATTTTGAACAATATTTGAATGAATTTTATATAAGAAATACGGATGCATTTTTTATTGCTCACATCAAGAGTTTAAAAGATGTAAAGAAAGAGGATAACTTTGGGGTTTCTGTTACCACGGTATTAAAAGCTGATGTCTCTGATATCATTAAAAAGAAAGAAAATGTTGAACCATTAAACAGAGCCATATATGGTATAATAGAAAGTTTGGTATATTTAACAAGAATGGAAATGGTTTCTGGAGATATGGAAAAGCTTTATCGCCACAGAATGATAGAAATTTCTCGAATAGTCAACAAAGTCGGTGGTGTTGAACACAAAAAAGCCATGAAAAAAATTTCAGAAGCTTTCAGTAAATATGATGAATAAAATATTCATAATTTTTTAACTATTTAAATCAAAATCATTCTAATCCTTAATAAGATCAACGAAATTGAACTTTTCAACATCAAAAAGACCCATATCACTTATTTTGAGCTTTGGAATTACTAATAGGCCCATAAATGACAATAACATAAATGGAGATCTAAGTTTTGAACCCATATTCTCCACAGCATGATGTAATATCTTCAGATCATTTGAAACATCAGTAGAGCTCTTAGTACTCATAAGACCCGCAATTGGAAGTTCCAGAGCATAAATTTTGTCCTTTGAAACAGCAACAAGTCCTCCTTTACTTCTTAAAATTGTATTAACAGCTTTTGCCATGTCATTACTTTTTGCACCTACAGCTATTATATTATGGGAATCATGAGATACACTAGATGCAATAGCGCCATCTTTAAAACCAAAACCTTTTACAAATGCATTTGAAACCCTTTCATGTCCATATCTTTCTACAACGGCAACTTTAAGTATATCACTACTTAAATTTGTATTTAAATTTCCATCTATTACATCTAAAACTGATGATGTTTCATTTGTAATGAGTTGATCATCAAATACCTCTATAACCCTTACAGTTTTAACTGATCCTTCTACTGAAACATCGAAATCAGAAGGTTTTTTGAAATTTAGTTTAAATGTGTTGGGGATATTGCATGGTCTAACATCAAAAAGAGGTTTTCCATTTTTTGCAGCTAGTTTTCCGTTGATTATAACTTCTTCAACATTTAAATCATCTATACTATCTATTAAGATTAGATCCGCAGCTTTTCCAGGGATTATATTACCTGTATTTAAGTTATAATGATTTGCAGGGTTCATTGTTACCATTTTAATGGCCTTAATTGGTTCAATACCGTATTCAATAGCTTTTTTCAGCATTTCATCTACATGGCCCTTTAAGAGATCTTCAGGATGTTTATCATCGGATACAATGAAGTCTCCACCTATTAATGCCAAATCTTTAAGATTTTTAGCAGATGAACCTTCACGAAGCATCAACTTCATTCCTAACCTTCTCTTTTCAATGGCCTCATCTGCTTTGCTGCACTCATGGTCTGTTGAAATTCCGGACATAATATATTTGCAGAGATCTGATCCAGATAATAGGGGTGCATGACCGTCTATTGGTTTACCTATCCTTATTGCAGCATCTAATTTGCTCATTACTTCAGGATCATCTCTAATAACTCCGGGAAAGTTCATCATTTCCCCAAGGGCCACCACATTATCCGCCTTTAACAGATTTTTAATTTCTTCTGTAGAAATTATTGCTCCAGATGTTTCAAATATGGTGGAAGGTACGCATGAAGGGGCAGTTAAAAAAACCTTGAGAGGTACTGTAGATGCATCTTTCACCATGTAATTTATCCCCTCTAATCCAAGAACGTTTGCAATTTCATGAGGATCAGCCACAACAGCTGTAGTTCCATGGGGTACAACAGCTTCTGCAAATCTTGCAGGTGTAAGCATTGAACTTTCAATATGGATATGGGCATCTATAAACCCTGGAAGTATTAATCCTTTAAATTCATGGTTAACGGGTTTAACACAAGTTATTATCCCATTTTGAATATTGATCTCTGCACCATAAGTTTCTTCTGTAGAAACATTTAATAGATTTCCTTTAACCAATACCATAAAAATATCCCCGTCTATCCCTATTTTTATTAATGAATTAGTTTTGTATTAATTATAGTTTGAGGTTGGGATATCTATACTTCATGTAAAAAAGAGCAAAAGGATAGGTTAGTTTTTGTAGGAAGTTAAAGTTATGAAACGAATTGAGGTATTTAAGGGGATCCTTTGAATTATATATTCTATTCAAAATAATTGAATAGTCGTTGGATGCAAATTTCTCCCAAATAAATCTGTTGACTATATTTGAATTTAATTTAGGTTTAAAATTATTTTCTGCAATTTTATAATAATTTTTACATTCTTTACCATCTAAAATACTCTTAGATGCGATAAATCCAGATTTAAATGCATTTTGAATTCCAAATCCCCACAGTAAATCTTGAAATCCCGCAATTTCACCTATCAATATTTGATCTTCGTTTTTCGTTATTTGATTAAAAAAACTTCCATATCCTGAGAATTTATTGGGATATTTCTCTTTAAGATTAAAATTAGCTAGGAACTCATCCAATGTTCGTTTGAAATACTTATTCAGATCTTGAAATCCTCCAAAGAGAACAGTTGCAATACATCCAAAACCATTTGAAACAAGTAGATATGAATTTTCTTTAAATGCATGGTAGTTATTTACAAATCCAATTGCTACATTTTCGTGTCATGTTTCAAATATGAATGCCCTTGCCAACAGCAAACTTAAATTTTGGATCACCACCAGTTGCAACGATATCAACATCTGAAATAAAAGCCGTTTCACCAAATCGTATATTAACCACATTATCAAATGCCTGTTTTTTTAAACCTTGATCCAAACTGTTTTTGTCTGTACCACGCTTTAAAATATAAAATGTGGGTTTTTTAGATGAAAAATCCCAGTTTTCTTTGCTATTGTTATTCTAAGATTTTTAATGGTTCAAAATGGAAATTAGTCTTAATATTCATCTTTTTGAATTTTTCAATTACGTCTTGATCCTCAGACCAGTTTTCAAGTCCTTTGTAGATTACCTTTGATACTGGTACCAACATCAAGATTTCTTTCAAAAATATCTACATTGTAACCGTTTGAGTGAAAGATTAATGGCTGTTGACAATCCAGCTGGACCCGCTCCTAAAATTTTCACAGTTTTCATATTATGATATTGACTGGGATAATAAAAAAAAATGAAGTATATTAAAAAAATAGGATTAATCTGTTTTTAGTTCGTTGTAGAGTACTGGTAAGAATGTTCCTACATCTGTAACAATTCCAACAACCTGGGCACTGCCCCTATCACTAAGTTTGGTAACTGTAGCAGGGTTTATATCTACGCATATACTTTTCACATGTGATGGTAACATGTTTCCAGTTGCAATTGAGTGTAGCATGGTAGAGATCATTATAACCATATCTACACCGTGTACATGTTTCCTCATTTCATCTTGAGCTTCTATAACATCTGTTATTACATCTGGAAGTGGTCCATCATCCCTTATTGAACCTGCCAATACAAATGGAACGTTATTTTTAACGCATTCATACATTATTCCGCTAGTTAATAATCCATTTTCAACTGCAGCTTTTATGGATCCTGCTTTGTTTATCTCATTAATGGCATATATATGGTTCCTGTGACCCCTTGTAACAGCTTCTCCGGTTATCACATCCATACCTAATGAAGTTCCATAGAGTGCACTTTCTATATCGTGAGTTGCAAGTGCATTCCCGGCAAATATAAGATCTATATACCTTTCTTTAATCATATTGGCCAATATTGATCCTGACCCCGTATGAACGACTGCAGGACCTGAAACAATAGCAATTTTCCCGCCTCTTTTCTTAACTTCCTTTATTTCAGATGCTATATTTGCTATAATGGATTTTATAGGTTTTTCAGAGGAGGCTTCGCTTGACATGAACTCAAAAACACCTTGTTTACCCCTTGGACGTTCAGGTGGTAGAACTTGCACGCCTTCCCTACCTACGACAATAAGATCTCCCTTTTTGATTCTTCCAATAGGTTCACAGAAGGCTCGTTCATTTTCACTATCAACTACAATCATGCAATCCATTTCAATATTTTCAACAACTACCCATTCTTCATTGTAACGTATTTGGGTTGGATGGTGAGTAGTTGAATAAAAATCGGCTGGAAGTGTCTTGTCGTTTTCAGATATTAATAATTTAACATTTTTAATTTCAATAACGAGTGCTCCGATTTCTGAAAGTTCATCTAATATTTCTCCAAGGAGTATTTTATTAGGCGCTTCAACCTGTATTCGGGCATTACTTATATCAACCTTGAGTTTACCTACTTCAAATTCAAGTATCTTAAAATCTCCCCCCATATCCATTATAAGATCAAGAGTATTTGGAAGTATTAAAGAGTCTATTATATGTCCAGAAAGTTTTACTTCTCGTGTGTACATTTTATTCACCTTAATTTTTAAATCAAATCATGAAGATGTTTTTTTGATTTAGTTTCTTTCTATAAAATAATTTCAACCAGATTTAGTTTAGAATAATTAGTAATAATTAAGGTATTTTCATTCCACTATAAAAATTTCTGTATTTTTTTTTTATAGTATATTAATTTGGTAACAAAATAATTAAAAACATAATATAAGATTAAAATAATTTAATGAATATTCCATGTATATAATCAGTCACAGACTCAGAACATCATAAATTGTCTTGGCTGCATTTACAGAAGTGATGTCACCAATTTTGTTTGAAGATACCTCTACTAAATCAAAACCAACAATTTTTTTGTTTTTAAGACTATATATTAATTTTTCTATCTGTTTTGGGTTCAGACCGCATGGTGATGGAGTACCAACTGATGGTGCGAAAGCAGGATCTAATACATCGATATCGAAGGTCACATAAATTGGTCCTTCAATTTTTTTTAAGAATTTACTAATTTCTTCAAGTTTTTCATCCACATCATAAGAAGTATAAAATTTTAGATTATTTTCTCGAGCAAATATTGCTTCCTCTTCAGAAGATGATCTCACGCCTATCTGGATAATCTGCTTAGGATTCATGTCAAATATTCTGTGCATTACAGTTGCGTGGGAATATTTTTCCCCCATATATCGATCTCTAAGATCCATATGTGCATCAAAATGTATGATGGTGATATCATGAAAATTTAAATCAGTTTTATTTATAGCTTTGAGTACACAACAACTAATGCTGTGATCTCCACCTATAGTTAAAGGAATAAGTCCCAATTCTAGAATTTCAGATATGGTTTGTTCCAGATTTGAGCAAGTTTTTTTAAAATTACCATGAACAACTTCAAGGTCTCCAAAGTCGTAAATTTCGGTATTTATATTTTTATCTAAAATTAGATTATATCTCTCGAAGTTATACGAGGCTTCCCTGACAGATCTGGGTCCGAAACGTGCACCAGGCATGTAACTTGTTGTACCATCAAATGGCACTCCTACTATACCAAATCTTTTTCTATCATTATGATTAGATGATTCCACATCAATATTTGATGTTTCATTTGAAAATGCGAATTTCAATACATTTTCTGTGTAAAAAAGCATTTTATTCTCTACTAATTATTTTATTTAATATATAAAAATTATCATCTTTTTATGGATTAATTATGGAATTATGGGTTTACCACAATTCACTTAGTTTTTTATCCTCATAACTTTCTTCTTACCCATTGCCATGATGAAATCTACTTCAGAGCCTTCATTAAGTTTGTCTTTGAGTTCATCTGGTACTGGAATTTCGAAAGTTTCATAGGTTTCAAGATCCATTAATTGAACATCGTTTCCCATCAAGGCCAGAACCTGTCCTAAACGTTTGTCGATCATTGGAACATCACACTTAGCGTCAACTGGTTTAACAAAACCTCTTTTTTGGTTATCGAATATTCCCATTGCTTCAACTCTTGCCTTTGCAGCTCCGTGCTTTCCAGGTGATGATGTTTGAATACTGCTGATTTTAGATGCTTCACCATCTATTATTACATATTTACCTACTTTTAAGGTTTTTACTTCTACTACCTTCTTTGACATTTTTTACCTCCAATATATCCACTTGATACCCAATAAACCATTAAAGAGATTCTGAATCTTTATAAAATCTAAAAGAGATCAATCAAAATTCATATTCAAATCATATTTATGATCATTACTATATTATTTAATAGCATGTATAGTATCATTATCCTATCTATCTTAAATATATAAACTTTTATAAAAATCTGTAAAGATTTAACATATCTAATTTTAATTAGAGAACTGGATTATAAATATTTTTGTAATGATATTTAATATTATTCGGCTTAAAGTGAAAATATTGAACTTTTAGATTCCCCTATCTGTTATATTGTATTAAACAAAGTTTAATTATTCCTATCATGACAAAATTAATCCAATTCAAATAATTTTTTCAATATATGTGTATCATCGCCCTATAAAATCTATTTTAAGAAGAATTCAATTAGTAAACTTTGTATAAGTGAGTAATGAAGTTTGTATTGTTTTTACACATCAATACTATTGTATTGGAATTGTTGTATTTATGAATTTGACATCTGTATGAATAAATAATTTAATGTTATATTCTAATTTGAATTTGATAAGATAAAACATTTATTACATAATAATTTATATGATAGTATTATTTAAGATAGTTAAAAGGATATATTGAGTGTTCAAGTATTAATGATTTTTTGTCTATAATAATTCATTATTTCTTATTAAAACCAATAATAAAATATATCCTGTTTGCATATCACTAAATCTCCCAATCTAACTTTTGTTGAAACTATAAGTTTTAATCTGAGAGAAGCATATGAATGAGTACGACATACAAAAAGTATACTTTTATAGATAACCCTCTATTAATAATAGGATATGGATATGTTATTTTTACAATTATTTTAGATTTTAAGTGATACAAATGAAAGTTTCAATAACTTCTGGAAGGGCTGAAGGCCCTACAAAGCTCAATGCATTTGATAATGCATTATTAGATGCAAAAATTGGTGATATTAATCTTATAAAGGTTTCAAGCATTCTCCCTGAGGGTACGGAGGTGGTTCCCGTTCCAAAATTTCCTCCTGGTGATATGGTAAATTGTGTATTGGCATATACTTCATCCGATGTTGAAGGAGATTTAATATCTGCTGCTGTAGCCCTTGCAACCTCTGATTATTTTGGTTGTGTAGTGGAGAACACAGGAATCAACAAGGATCCTGAAGATGTAAAGAATGAAGCAGAGTCTATGGTAAGATATATGATGGATGTTAGGGGCCTTAATATTAACGAAATAAAGATAGCAGATGAAAGCCATATAGTTAAGAAACAAGGTGCTGTAGTGGCATCAGTTGTTTACATTGGTTAGAAATAAAATTACCTATGTAAATTTGAGGAGTAGTAATGGACAAAAAAGACACCAAGTTTTGGAGTAATATTTCAAACACTATACTGGGAGAAGTTCAAGAAGTCGTTAAACCTATTGTTGGCACGGAAGAAGGGGGAAAAGTAATTAAAATGGGTGCTGACGGCACTCCTACCAAGTACATTGATCTTGTAGCTGAAGATAAGGTAATAGAAATTTTAGAACGGACTGAAAGACCAGTTACCCTAATAAGTGAGGAAATTGGCGAACTAAAAATAGGCAAGGGTCCTTCGGAAGCAGTATTTGTTGTAGATCCTCTGGATGGTACCAGAAATGCCCTTAAAAACATACCTGCATATGGAATATCCATAGCAATTGCAGATCCCATGGGTTTATCAAATAGTTTGGAGGATTTACATAAATTAACAATAGGTGACATTGAAATTGGTTTTGTAAAAAACTTTGCAACCGAGGACATTTACAGTGCTCAAAAGGGTAAAGGAGCAAGACTTAACGGACAACCTATCAAACCAGCTTCACGTAAAGATGTTTTGGGTTCCTCAATAGGGGCTTATATATATAGGGCTGATATGTCTAAGGTTGACAGGCTCTGTCAAACTGTGAGCAGCATGCGAATTCTAGGGTCTGTAGCAATAGAACTTTGTTATGTTGCAGATGGTACTTATGATGCATTTTTAGATGTTAGAGGTAATTTAAGAATTGTTGATATTTCTGCCGCAAAATTAATAATAGAAGAATCTAAGGGTATTGTAACCGATGAAAAATGTAAGTCACTAAAAAGTGGACTTAATGTTCTTGATAGAACTTCGATAGTAGCTTCATGTAATAAAGATTTTCATAAGGGAATAATAGAAATTTTGGGAGGCATATGATGCGTATAGGGGTTGTAGCACGTTTCGATATCGACAAATCAGTAGAACTAGCAGGTAAAATTGTTGAATTTCTTATCGAAAAAGATGTTGATACTCTGATTGAAACAAATCTCGCATCCAAACTTAACAAATACCATGATATAACTTCTGATCTTGAAGATATGGATGTTGATATGGTTGTTGCAGTGGGTGGTGATGGTACAGTACTCAGAACACAGGGAATTATAAACCAGAAAAAAATCCCTTTATTTGGGATTAACATGGGTGCTGTAGGATTTTTAACTGAGATAGATCCCGCAGAGACTTTTACAGCATTGGAACAAGTTTTAGCAGGCAAGTATTTTGTTGATAAACGTACACAGCTTAGAGTATGGCATAATAAGGAACTTCACAAAGCTCTAAATGAAGTAGTTATCATGACCCAAAAACCTGCTAAAATGCTTCATATAGAAATAAGTGTAGATGATGAAGTAGTGGAAGAACTCAGGGCTGATGGTCTTATAATAGCAACTCCTAGTGGGTCTACAGCATATTCAATGTCTGCAGGTGGCCCTATTGTTGATCCTAGAGTTGGTGCTTTCATAATTGTCCCGATATGCCCATTTAAGTTAGGTGCAAGGCCTACAGTCGTACCAAATGATAGTGTTATCAAAGTAAAATTTTTGCGTGAGGGTAAAAAAGCGGTAGCAGTTATAGACGGTCAATTTGAAGAGGAAATTAACTATATGGATGAATTTATCTTTAAAAAAGCTGAAAACTATGCCTATTTTGTAAGATTGAGTAAAAATTTTTACAGAAGGGTTAGGGAGAAACTTCAAGGGGACGTATAAATCCATGAAGGTTTTAGTAGTCGATATGACCCATGGCGGATTATTAATCTCCTCTGAATTTATGAAAATACCGGAGACTGAAGTTTTAGCATTGGATATTTATAAATCCATGGATCCTTTAAGAAGCGAAGAACTCAAAAATAAAGGTTTAACCTTCCTTGAAAGTTTGGATGATATTGAAGAATATAAAAATCAGATAGTTGAATCAGATTTAATGATAGTGGCACCAGTTCATTGCAAGCTTGAACATAATATTGCCTTGACGCATCATGAAGCTGTAGGATATTTACTAAATGATAAAATAGATATTCCTATAATTGAAGTTACTGGTGTTAAGGGGAAAACAAGTATAGTATGGATGTTAAAGGAAATATTTAAAGAGTTAAATCCGTTAGTTTTAAGCAGCCTGGGTGTTGAAGTTTTTGAAGATGGTAAATGGAAAGTTTTAAAAAGAAATATTAGCATAACACCTGCAAGTATAATTGAAGCATGGAAACTCGCTGAAGGCTATGAAAAAGGTATATGTATATTTGAAACATCTCTTGGAGGTACCGGGCTTGCTGATGTGGGTATACTAACCAATTTGGCTGAGGACTATCCTATAGCAAGTAATTCAAGAACTGCAAGCGAGGCTAAGAGACAGATATTTAAAAGTAAGGCTGTTGCATGCGAAATTGAATCTTATAATTCCAAATACTCTGAATTCTCTGGGAAAACAAATACATTTGGAAACTCAAGAAATACTAAAAATAGTGCAAATTTAACTGCATCCCAAATACAATTTGGGTTCGATAAAACTAACTTTCAGATTGATATTGTTGATTTCAAAACATCTAATAATCATATCCTCAACGAATCCTTTGAAGTGTCAACATTTGCACCCGCACCTATACATATTACAAATATACTTGCAGCAGTGTGTGCATCTTTAACAATTGGAATATCAATTAAAAAAATAAAAGAAGGTTTGAATAATTTTAAGGGTGTAAAAGGTAGAACTTCCATAAATGAACAAAATGGAATTCGTATTATAGAAGAAATAAACCCGGGACTCAATGTTACTGCTATAAAGAAAGCAATATCTATGCTCGAAAATATGGACAATGTAGGAGTCATATTTGGCGGTAAATATGGGGTCACATGTGAAGAAATTGATGAAGAATCAGTTTCAGATGTTTTAGAAAGAATAAATGAGGATAAACCTTTAATTCTTGTAGATAAATTGGGTGCAAGTGTTAAAAATATTCTAAAAAGAAATTCTATCTACTTCAATGATTTAGATGATGCAATGGAAAATGTTGTTGATAAGAACATTAAAAACGTACTCGTTATTTATAGATCCAACTTTTCAGATTTAAAAAATAGGTAAATTGAGAATTTAGAACTTTGCATGGTAACATTTATTAGAGATTATACAAGAATCAATCACTAGGAGTTTTAATGAAGTTGGTTATGATCACTCAAATTTAAGATCATACAACAAACTTTTTAATCTTAAATTCAGAACTTTTAATTTAATAAACGTAATTTTAATAGGATATAATTTAATAAATGATTTAGGGATAGCCGAAATTTTCTTACTGGAGATGATTTTTTTGAAAGTTGGCACTAGGGGAAGCAGTCTTGCAACTGCTCAGACAAATGGTATAATTAGTGAATTATCAAGATTAACGGATGAAAAAATAGATATGGAGATTATCAAAACTACAGGAGATAACATCCAAGATTCTCAGTTATACAACATCGATGCCAAAGGAATATTTACTCGGGAGCTTGATAATGCAGTATTAAATGGGGATGTAGATTTTGCTGTGCATAGTCTAAAAGATCTACCTACAGAACTTGGGGGAGAACTTAAGATAGTTGCTGTACCTAAAAGAGAATCTCCAAATGAGGTACTTGTTTCGAAGTATGAGTGGAACGAAATCCCATCAGGTGCAGTAATAGGTACTAGCAGTATTAGAAGAGAAGCTTTCTGTAACTATCATGAAAAAGATTTTAATATAAAAACAATAAGGGGAAATATAGATACAAGAATAAATAAAGTATTAAGTGGAGATTACGATGCAACAATAATGGCCGAGGCAGGTTTAAAAAGACTTGGTCTAACTGAATATATAAAACAAAGATTTTCAATTGAATATTTTACACCTGCAGCAGGGCAGGGAGCAATTGCAGTTGTTGCTAGAGAAGATAGTGATAAAAGAAATATATTAAAGATGTTGAATCACATTCCTTCCTTTCAAGAAGTTACCGCAGAAAAAAAGGTTCTTGAAGAGTTAGGTGTGGGTTGTCAGTGGCCTCTTGGTGTTTCTGCAAGGATAAACGAGAATAAACTCAAAATCAGTGCTTTACTCCTTAATAAAGAAGGGAAAGTACTTTCAAGAGTTAATGTGGAAGGTTCTGCAGATGAAGCCAGTAAATTGGGTTTGAAAGCTGCAAAACTTATGATGGAGGATTATATTTGAGTAAGGTTAATGTTGGTGTAGTCGGTGTCGGAGCTATGGGTTACAACCATGTAAGGGTTTATTCTGAACTTGAAAATGCTAATTTAATGGCTGTTTCTGATCTTATGAGGGGAACTTTAGCAGAAGTTTCAAAAGAGTTTAACACAGTGGGATTTGTTGACTATGACAACATACTGAAGATGCCCGAAATAGATGTAGTTAGTGTTTGTGTACCTACAACCTACCATTATGATGTTGTAATGGGTGCAATTGAACAAGGAAAACATGTGCTGGTTGAAAAGCCAATAGCATTCACTTTAGATGAGGCAAAAGATATGGTTAATGCAGCCCATGAAGCAGGGGTTAAGTTAGCTACAGGACATGTTGAGAGATTCAACCCTGCTGTTGTTGAGGCTAAACGTCTTATGGAAGAGGGAGTTATTGGGGAAATTGTATCAGCTTCAGCCAAGAGGGTAGGACCATTCCCTCCTAGAATAAAAGATGTGGGTGTAACAATAGATCTTGCTATACATGAAGTTGATATCATGTTTTACCTTTTGGACAGTCCTGCATCACGTGTTTATGCAAATATGGGCAGTCGTCTTGAAAAATGTGAATATGAAGATCATGCTGAGATAATGATGAAGTTTGAAAATGGAGTAGTTGGTATACTTGAAACTAACTGGTTAACTCCATATAAGAAAAGGCAACTGGAGATTACTGGTGTAGAAGGAATTCTTTCGTTAGATTACATAGATCAGACAGTGGAGGTTTATGGAAAGAATGCTCAAAAAGTTGAAGTAGCTCACAAAGAACCTCTTAAAGAAGAGCTTAAATCATTTTTATCTTCAGTAACAAATGATGAGGAACCTAAAATAACAGGGGAAGATGGAATTCATGCCTTAAAGGTTGTTCTTGCAGCCATGAAATCAGCAAAGAAAATGACCCCTGTAAATATGAATGAATGTTAAATTGATGAGGCGGTGCAAATCATGAATGAAAAACTCATTAAAAAGGCATATGAGCTTAGAAATAGAGGTTTTACAACTGGAGAGATAGCTGATGAATTAAACGTCTCAAAGGACACTGCAAGATGGCTTATCTTACAAGGAAAAGATAGCAATACTCAAGACAAATCTGAAAAAGCACCAATTGATTTTGCTATAAACTGGAANNGTTGGTATAACTGTTAGTGGTATACCCTTTGCAACCATGATGGCAGAGATATTAGGTGCAGACATATCGGTATTCCACCCAATAAAACACAGGAAAATGGAAGAAGATGCCAAAGGTGCTATCAGTAGTAATTTCGCTTCTGTTGAAGGCCGTAAAGTAGTTATTGTAGATGATGTTATAACCAGTGGAAGAACTATCAGTGATGCTGCTAGAGTATTCAAGGATCTTGGTGCGATACCAATAACTGTTGTTGTATTAATTGATAAAGCAGGTATTTCAGAAGTGGAAAATGTCCCTGTAGAATCTTTAATAAAGGTCAGTAGATTAGGATAATTTGATCCTAAGTTGTATCAAGATTTATTCTTATTATAATTCTTTTTTAATATTTTGATTTGTATTTTCAATTCTTTGTAATCTTTTGAAATATTTATTTATAAATCGCTCGTGATCAAATTGTTGTTGTTTGAATGTTAAGTTTCAAAAATGTAAAATGGGTTAAATATCCCATTCTTAATCTTGTAATATTTTATTTATTTTAAAATGAAAAGAAGAAATTTCTTAAAAAAAGATATCAAAAATTAAATAGAAATTAAAAAAGGATTATGGTCTATATCTTAATATTGCTCCAATACCACCAAAAGCCTTTAATAATTGCGTTCCTTCTTCAGTTTCTGTGGATATTAGCTCTACGTCTGATCCTATTTCCTCTGCAAGATCAACTAAATCATCAATGATATCTTCAGCCTCATCAACCTTCATCTTTTCATTACAATCTGGGCATGTTTTATCTTTAACTTCATTCTCGTTTTTGATAGTTTTTTGCACTGTTTTACCACATGATTGGCACTTGTATTTAATTCTCTTTGATTTAAGGTCTTCTGATAATAAAAGTGTTTCAACAGCACCTAACTCGAGATTACGTCTAACTTCGGCCTCACCATATGAAGCTAACCCATGTTCATTGATTAATTCAACTAAAAACTTCTGAACCAATTTTTTCTCCCTTACAACATCAATCTCTGTGAGCACATCCATTGACTTTTCCATAACTTCCCTTATACCAAATTCTCCAGTGTAAGATGTGTCAACTGTTGTTATTATTTTATTTTTTATTTCATGGTGTAAATAATCCCCTTCAACAAATTCATCTTTAGTATGACCAGGACCTCCAATAATAACACCTTTAAGTTCCGGAACATCTAAAAAAGCTTCATTCATATGGTTTCCAATTCTTTTCAGAAATTCGTGTGCAGCAAGATCTATAAGACGATCAAATCTTCGCTGTGATTGTCCTCCTGCTTTATGTTTACCCGGTACACCACTGGTCAAATTTTTAATTATATCAATTCTTTTACCTCTGAGTATAGCGATGGTTGCTTCCTTACGATCGATAACAGCAAGTCCATAAACATCTTTATCCTCAATGATCTCTTGAAGAGGTTTCAAGAAAAATGTGGAATCACAATGATATATATAAGTCTGAAAAGGTTCAGGCGGTTCAAACATATATGTTTCCATTTTCTCTGTGCCGGGTCCTCCCTTTGGTATCATACCAACAAATAATACCAGACCCTTTTCTGGAGCTTTAGGAAAGAGTTTCATTCGTTGCATTATTACTTCAATTGCAGATTGAACATTTTTCTTTGTTTGTTTACTCTTAATATTAGCACTCTGGCTAAGTTCTTCACGCATATGTTTAACAACATCACTAATCTGACGGTCGGGTGGTATATAAACTGTAACTAACTCTGTACCTCTCCCTTTTTTATTTGCTAACTCTTTAAGGGTTCTTTTTACTTCGTACAGTTCTTTTGATGATACTTCACTCACTTTTAAGTCACTCCTTAAGTTATGGGATATATAATCTCAATTTTATAAATATTAGATTATCATTTAAAATAGAATTTTGTAGAATTTTAATATTAAACTACAAACTACTTCAACCTACTTATATTATATCTCCTAAACTATTTATTATATTATAATTTAAGTAATCTTGGAGTGATGAGATGAAGATAGTTATTACAATTGGCGGTTCAATAATAATAAAGGATCATGATTATAAAAAATTCAGGGACTATGCAGAAGTTTTAAGGAATATAAACGAAGAAAATGAAATATTTGTTGTTGTAGGTGGCGGTACAACTGCTCGTGATTATATAGGAATAGCTAGAAGTCTTGGAGTGTCTGAAGCTATGTGTGATGACATAGGTATTGAAGTTACAAGACTCAATGCAAAGTTATTAATTGCTGCTCTTGGAGACTACGCATATCCTGTTGTTCCACATAATTTTAGAGAAGCGATGCAATTTGCAAGTTCAAACAGAATCGTTGTTATGGGAGGAACAGAACCTGCACACAGTACCGATGCAGTTGGAAGTATTCTTGCAGAGTTTGTTGGTGCAGAACTTCTTATAAATGCGACATCTGTAGATGGTCTTTACAACAAAGATCCTAACAAATATCCTGATGCTAAGATGTTTACAGAGGTTAAACCGTCAAAGATGATGGAACTTATGTCAACCAAAGATATTAAAGCAGGAACCTACGAATTTTTTGATATGACTGCTATACAGATAATTAAGAGATCGGGTATAAAAACTGTCATATTAAATGGTGGAGATCCTAATAATATAAAGACTGCAATCACGGGAAAAATAGGTACCATCATACTGCAAGAATAGGATTAATCTTATAAATCGAATATAATCAAATTTAAATAAATAAGAGGTTAAAAAAAATGACTGATCAACACAAACACTGTCCAATATGCCAAAAACCAATACCCTTATCTGAGAAATTTTGCTCTCCTAATTGTGAGCAATTATATTTAGAAAATCAAAAGAAAATTGAAAAAACTAGAAAAATGCTTTATGTTGCATTTGGAGTGTTCATAGTTTTATTCCTTCTCTTAACATTCAGAAGTAAGATTGGATTCTAATTTGTATAAGAATATTGTTAGAATGAATTCTTTAAATATATATAAATTCTTTTTTAATTTTTATCAAAATCCGGAAAATAAAAAAAATAATATACAAAATTTAAAAAAAAATAATATTTTCTGGGTTAAAACTATAAAGTTACACCCATATCCAGCTGTTCAGTAAGTTCTTTATACCTATTACGTATAGTTACTTCAGTAACACCGGCTATATCAGCTACATCTCGCTGAGTTTTTCTTTCACCAAGAAGTACAGAAGCAATGTAGAGAGCAGCTGCTGCAACACCGGTAGGGCCTCGTCCGGATGTAAGTCCTTTTTCCATTGCTTTTTCAATAATTTCAATAGCTTTGGACTGAACCTCACCGGATAAGTTTAGTTCGCTCGCAAATCTTGGAACATAGTCTACTGGTGATGTTGGAGGTAGTTTAATATTTAATTCCCTAGTAAGGAATCTATAAGTTCTTCCAACTTCTTTTTTACTTACTCTAGATACTTCAGCAATTTCATCAAGGGTTCTTGGTACGTTACATCTGCGACATGCTGCGTATAGTGATGCTGCAACTACTCCTTCGATACTTCTTCCTCTGATGAGTTTGTTTTCAACAGCATTTCGGTATACAACTGATGCAGCTTCTCTCACGCTTCTAGGGAGTCCAAGTCTTGAGGAGTCCCTGTCAAGTTCGCTTAATGCAAATGCAAGATTTCTTTCTGTTGCACCGGATATCCTAATTTTTCTCTGCCACTTTCTAAGCCTGTACCATTGTGCACGGTTTCTAGCAGGTATGTCACGACCGTAAATATCTTTATTTCTCCAATCGATCATTGTAGAAAGTCCCTTATCATGTATAGTGTATGTTATTGGTGCACCAACCCTAGTTCTTTTGTCACGCTGTTCGTGATCAAAAGCCCTCCACTCTGGACCCATATCCATGATACTATCGTCTATTACAAGACCACAATCACCACAAACTATTTCTCCCCGCTCGTGATCATTTATGAGCTTTTCAGAACCACATTCTGGACATTTAGTTTCAACCTCTTCGATTTCTGAAACATCCTGTTTCATCTGTTCCTTTTCCGAAACATCAGTTTCAGCACTATTAATGTCAATTTCTTCGTGTTTCACTTGTTCTGTCGTTTCCTTCGCCCCCGTTTTTCAATTTTTTTTGAGGGAATGAAAAGGGTTTCTCCAATTCGGTTTTCGAGATCTTTAGAAAATTTTCCAAAAACTTTTACCGAGATATATTGACCTTTTGTGGGACCGAATACATCGTAAACTGTGCCAAACTTTTTATTGTCATTTGTAAAAACAGGTAGTCCAAAACCAGGGGTTTGATCTGATTTCAATATGACTCTACTTCTATTCGAAATGTGCGATACTTTACCTAGTTGTTTCATTACTTAGCCCTCAACCGAAAGTTTTATATAATAATTACTGTCGCCATTACTAATATAAAAACTTTTCGATAGTTTTAAAAGCATTATTTCGAGGTATATTTTATTACATGTCATTTATAATAGCTTTAAACACATTAGGAAGAGTTTGCTTCCATTTTGTTCAAGAGCTTCCCATAGTAAACTGTTGTGATCGCACCAACTATGGTAGGCATTAAATAACTTATAAGTCGATCAATGAGGCTAGCGGCAAGTACAATGTCTGCTGGAACTCCTACAACTAAAAAAAGACCAACCATGGTAGCTTCACGAAGTCCTAAAGCACCAGGGATTGTTGGAAGTATTGTTATCAAAATACCAATGGTGTAAATGATTATCATTGGTACAAGTGGCGGGAACGATCCAACTGCAACAAAACATAGATACATTCTAAACATATCAGTACCCCACATCATGAAAGAAATAGAAAGACCTAATGTAAACATTTGTTTATCCTGAAGAACAGTTGCAAAACCAGTTGAAAACCTTCCAACATAAAACGAAATTTGTTTGGTAACATAATGTAAGGTAATCTCTTTTTTAGTTATCCTTACAAAAACTGGCAATAACGATCTAGCCAGTGATAACAATAATCTTTCGGCTATATCCCTCTTCACACCTACATATATCAAAATTCCAAAAAACCCCATGATTATTATAATGAGTAAACTTATGAGAATAGTATCTAAAAACGGAAGATGCCAAGTAGATATCATGTAAACTGCAAAGCCCGATACGAGTACAAACGGAAAAAATTCAAATACCCTGTCTGCGCTAGCAGATACAAACGCCAGATCAAACGAAATACCCTCAAATTTACTTAACAGGTATGCCCGCATTGGTTCTCCACCTGCAGCTCCTGGAGTTAAGTTATTACCAAACAAACTAGTAAACATCATGACAAAAAGAGTACTAAATCCTGGCGATTTGTCAATAACATCTAAAATGAGAGACCAACGCTTGGTCCACATCCCAATTATAATTATCTCTAAAAGTAAAGCAACTATGATTATTTCGGGATCAGATCTCTTCAAAACATTTAGTATATCTTGCAATCCCACAGCAATGGATATTGCAAATATTATAAATCCACCTATTATTAGTGTGAATATTATTTTCCACTTATGCTCGCGAATTAAATCAGAGGTGGTCTGCATCTTAAAAAATATAGTTTGAGTAACATATCAACTTATCTATCCTATCGCACTAAAAAGAGTTGAACGAAATTACAATTATAATAAATAAAAAATTTATGATTTTTATTTATTAATCTTTAATATATTTAAAAATGATTTACCATCGTTCAATTGACTTGCTATACTGTTTTCATTATCTAATATTTTATATGCTTCTTTTAAAACAGTATCAACAGCATCAACAGGGATACTGACAACTCCACATTCATCTCCCATTATTAAATCACCAGGTTTTACGGTGGTACGACCGCAGATCACAGGAATGTTAACCTCTCCTTCTCCAACAGGATTTCCTGCATTTGGAACTATTGCTCTTGAAAAAACCGGATAATCCAATTCATTAATGCTTGCAATATCTCTACAAGCCCCATAAATAACAGTACCTAAAATGCCCTGTTTTTTTGCAGCGGTAGATGCCATTTCTCCCCAAACTGCAGGATCATCTCTATCACAACTAATAACAAGAACATCACCTTTGTTTGATTCATATATTCCATTGATGACCGTTCCCCAATCATTAGCCGAGGTTTTTACAGTTGTGGCATTTCCTAAAATTCTAAAACTATTTTTAACAGGCTTTGTTCCCACAAGGACACCGTTTTGTCCTGTAACTTTCCTCAAAGCATCAGAAAGTTGTGAAGTTGTGATTCCTAAACTTAAATTCCTTTGTTTTTTTGGTCCTTGAGAAAATTGTTTTAAAAAAGTAGCTGGAGAAAGTTTCTCCCTCTTAACTTCTCCTTTATTATTCATAAAATTCAGTCCTGTGGTGTTGTAACTTCTTCAATAAGTTGTTTTCCAGCAACTACCTCATCAACACTGTGTATTGATCCACCATATTCTTCTATTGCCTTGGTAATTTCATCAAAGTCCAAATCGTCACCTTGCATTGTAACTTTGATATTTTCAGTTTCTTTATCTATTTCCATGAGTGTTATGTTGACTCCGTCAACTCCGTTTAATTCACTTAAATACTTAGCAAATGAAGGAATTATAGGTTCATGCGGTTTTAATATATCTAAAACTATCCTTATTAGGCCTTTTGCCACGTTCATATCCTCCAATTTTTTTTAAAGTTACAATTACAATTTTATGCTATTTAAAATATATTATAAATATAACTTTTCTTTAAAATATTTAAACTTTACATAGTTGATACATTACCATTTATAATAATAGTTTTGATTAACTTTTATTGGATTAATATAAAACATTTTTAATTTTTAAAATTAAAATTCTAAAATTATTATTATCAATAGTTTTATGGGACTGATATCCTTCAAAAATTAAGGAAACTGCATTCCATCATAACTATCCAAATAACTTCAATTTTATATATTAGTTTAATTATAATATTTTGTAGATACTTATTCAACATCATAAAAAAGGCTTACAAATGAGTTTTAAAAAATTGTCTTGTATTATAGAGGAACTTAAGATCTGCGCAGAACAAGGAATGCCCATACTTATCGAGGGGAAAAAAGACGAAATTGCTTTGATAAAACTTGGTATCAATGGTAATTTCATAAAAGTTTCAGGTTCAGGCCTAAAACTATTTGAAGTAGCGGAAATTGCTGTAGAATCATCCTCAAAAGTTATTATACTTACCGACTTTGATAAGAAAGGTATAACACTTGCTAAACGGCTTGCTGAAGATATACAAAGTTTGGGCTGTTATCCCAACCTTGAAATAAGACGTAAGATTATGGGTTTAACCAGAAAGTTTATAAAGGATATTGAGAGCCTCCCAAGACACATGAAACAATTAGAACTCGAAGAATGCCCAACTGATGTAAATGATAATTATTATCATCAGCATTTCTATTCCAGATACTGATGCCAAATGGCATGATATACCTATATCATTACAAGTATCTAATACAAGAGGGAGGCCCAAAAATGGGAAAAGAAGAGATTAGTACAACTAAATATCTTATTCACGCTCAGATTAATGCTAACGGTATTGTTGAAAAACCCGATGTAGTGGGGGCAATTTTTGGACAGACAGAGGGACTTTTAAGCAACGATCTAGATTTAAGGGAATTACAAAAAACCGGCCGAATAGGCAGGATTAAAGTTAATATTAATTCTAAAGCTGGACGATCCAAAGGTGAGATAGTCATACCATCAAGTCTTGATAGAGTTGAGACAGCCATATTAGCAGCATCATTAGAAACCATAAATAGGGTAGGACCCTGCGAGGCATACATCCAAGTATCAAAGGTTGAAGATGTCAGAGCAGTTAAAAGAAGAAAAGTAGTAGACAGGGCAAAAGAACTTTACAAAGGAATGATGGAAGAAGTAACTCCAGAAAGCCTTAAAATGATAGAGGAAGTCAAAGAAGCTATGAGAATACATGAAATTGCCGAATACGGTGATGAAAGACTCCCCGCAGGCCCTAATGTCATATCGTCCGATGCAATACTGGTAGTTGAAGGCAGAGCAGATGTTCTAAATCTTCTAAGATACGGTGTGAAGAATTCAATAGCAGTTGAAGGTGTTAGCGTACCTAAAACAGTTGCAGAACTTACAAAACACAAAACAGTAACAGCTTTCCTTGATGGAGATAGGGGTGGAGATCTCATATTAAAAGAGTTACTTCAAGTAGGGGAAGTTGATTATGTTACCAGAGCACCTAGGGGAAAAGAAGTTGAAGATTTAACCAAAGATGAAGTTATGGTAGCATTAAGAGACAAGATACCTGTTGAACAGATTTATCATGATGTAGGTGTCAAAGTCGAGAAGGTTGAACCAAAAGGCCCAGATAAGAACACGGTTTTAAAAGGAATTCTAAAAGAACTAGAGGGATCTGGAAACGCTGAAATATTAGACGATGCACTCAATATCTTGAAAGAAGTTAAGGTTGAAAACCTCTATGACGAACTTAAAAGTGTAGATAACAGTGCTTATGCTGTTGTGTTTGATGGGGTTATTAGTCAAAGGTTAATAGACATGGCTAAGGAAAAGGGTTTGAAACATATAGTAGCAGTAAGAATGAGTGAAGTTGTTAAAAAACCAAGCCCTATCAAAGTAATAACTAGATAAATCTTCATAATTTAGATTTTATTCATGAAATATAAATAAATTAAATAATTGGAAATGTATTTATAGATCATCAGGGTTTAGATTGTTTGTAATTTATTCCTGGAGGTATTTTTATGTATGTGAACATGAAAAAAGAGTTTTTAGGAGATATAACAACTACTAAGGACATTATTATACCTAAAGATCCGCTTGAAAGAGTTATTGGGCATGATGACATCATAAAATTCGTTAAAATTGCTGCAAAACAAAGAAGAAATCTCCTACTAGTTGGTCCTCCAGGTATTGGGAAATCATTAATAGCCCAAGCAATATCATTCCACCTCACAGAACCTAATGAAGAAATAACAGTTGTACATAATCCTGAAAGACCTGAAAGACCATTTGTTGAAACAAAAACACGTAAAGAAATGGAAAAAGAGAAAAGGGAACTTGAACGCGCAGAAGGTGAACTAGTAGATCCTGAAAATGTTCCAGAAGCTGTTGCAGATCGTCTTGGATTTAGATGTGTTAATTGCGGAGGATATAACAACGCATATCAAAGTATATGTCCTAAATGTGGAGCTGACAAGTACTCTCATATAAATGCTAGTAGAAAACATATAGGTGACCTTTTGGGTATGTTTGAAATGAATGAAGGTTCTGTGAACCTACCTCAAGAGAGGGTTACAACTACAAGACTGAAAAATGGTAGGGAAGAAGTTGTTATCTACGAACGTGTTGATGGGGAAAGCATAAAAATATTAGACCAACATGCACTTGAAAAGAGAAGGGAACTTGTTGAAGAAAAACCTAAAAATGTTATAGTACCGTTGGATAGGAAAATGTTCATCCAAGCAACCGGTGCCAGTGAAACCGAACTACTCGGCGACGTTCGACACGATCCATATGGAGGACATCCTGAACTTGGAACCCAACCATATGAACGAGTTGTTCCTGGAGCAATCCATGAGGCACATGAAGGAGTACTTTTTATAGATGAAATAGTCCATATAGCACCATTACAGAGGTATATTCTCAGTGCTATGCAAGATAAAGTATTTCCCATAGTTGGTAGAAATCCTCAGAGTGCTGGAAGCTCAGTTAAAGTTGATAATGTTCCATGTGATTTTATTTTCATAGCAGCCTGTAATATTAGGGACGTTCAATATATTTTACCACCACTACGTTCAAGAATACAAGGTGAAGGTTATGAGATCCTTATGAGGACTACCATGCCAGATAATGAAGAAAATCGATCCAAAATTGCACAGTTTGTTGCACAGGAAATAAAAATGGATGGTAAGATCCCTCACGCTACAAAAAAATCAATAGAGCTCTTGATAAATGAAGCAAAGAGAAGAGCCGAGGCAATAGATGACCAGAAAGATTCATTAACACTTAGATTAAGAGATCTTGGTGGTGTATTGCGTATGGCTGGGGACATGGCAGTCATGGATGGTAGTGATTTAATAGGGGAAACTCATATGTCTTTTGCTATTAAAAATGCAGTATCCATTGAAGATCAAATAATTCGACGGTATAAATCTTTTGAAAATGCTCTACACAAGGATTTATCCAGTTCTCAGCATATGGGTAGTGGAAAAACAAACGATCCTAATGAAAACGTTGACAGAAGTTACATGTAGCCAGTAAGCTATAATAAAGTATCCATCAAGAAGATATTAAGTTAAACATTGGTTATTTGGAATAATCAGAAACATTAATAAAAAAAAGTAACAACATGAATCCATATTCAAATCAACACTGGAATAATCTGGATGGAGGTTTAACAAACTTGCATAGAACAGTTCCTGAATCTGAAAGTATTCTCAGAGAGAATATATTAGATGCTTTTGACTTTCCAGAGATGATAGAAGACTATTTAATGGAGCTTGAGATAAGGAACTACTCAAAAAGTACCATAAAAACTTATAGATCAATAATAAACAATTTTCATAGATTTTTACAGAAAGAAGAAGATCTTTATGATGAAAGATTAGTTTTAAGGGCATTTAAAAGATATATTCGTTATCTTAAACGTGAAAAGAATGTTTCTCAGAATTATATTTATCTAGTGACTGTAGTTGCAAAAAAATTTTTTGAGTTTGGAGGTATAGGTGTTTTAAAAGAGGTTAAAACTCCTAAAAGAACAAAATCACTTCCCAAATCTTTAAATGAGAATGAGGTAACTACTCTTATAAATGCAATGGATAAATGTGGGGATGAAGAGGGCTTATCTGAAAGATCAGAGTTTCTAAGACTTAGAAATAAGGTCATATTAGCATTACTGTATTCATCGGGATTGAGGGTATCTGAACTTGTTATGCTCCATACAGATAGTATAGATCTGCGTGATAGAACTCTTAGAATAAGAGGAAAGGGTGAAAAAGATAGGATAGTCCTCTTTGATGAAGAAACAAAAATATTATTAGAAGGATACCTTTCAGTTAGAGGTGATCAAAGTGATTATCTGTTTGTCAATAGATCTGGAAACCATTTAACTCCTAGATATATTCAAATGATGATCAAAGATTATGCGGTAGCAGCAGGAATTAAAAAAAGAGTAACACCCCACATATTAAGACATTCCTTTGCAACTCACCTATTAAAAAATGGTGTGGATATAAGGGCAATACAACAGCTTCTGGGACATGCTAACTTGAGTACTACTCAAATATATACAAGTGTCGATATGCATACGCTTAAAAATGTATATGACCGAGCAAAATTAGTATAAAAGATTTTCTAATTTATATAAACATAATATTTATTCACACTAAATTTTCTATATTAAATATCCTATAATAGAATGAATATGTCTCAAATTTTAAAGAAAAAAAGTATTTATAATATTTGAATCTAACAAATTAAGAGAATAATATGATTTCAGTTTTAGGTTTTATGAGACACTTTTAGAGTTTAAAATATAATCAAATAATAATTTATTTGCATTTACTGATTGTTAAAATATAAAATTATTGGTGGATAGTTAGGTATACTAATCTGGGGAGGAATTTTGATGGAGATAACAATTGACAATTATTTTGAAAAGAGATATTCACTTTTTAAATGGCGTTCTGAAACTTCACATGCTAACAAACTAGTAATGGCTTTCTTCATGGCTTGCATAACTGGACTCATGGCTCAAATAATTATACCACTACCGTGGACTCCAGTACCAATAACAGCTCAAACATTTGCTGTTCTACTTGCAGGAATACTCCTTGGAAGATACTGGGGCGGATTAAGTATGATAATATACTTGATAATGGGAGTGGCTGGTGTTCCATGGTTTGCTGGAAGTGCAGGAGGATTAGGAACTATAATCGGGGCAAATGGTGGATTTTTAATCGGATTCGTTTTAGCAGCATTGTTCATAGGATATTTTGCTGATAAATATGTCAATGCCCGAAGTTTTATGCCTATGTTGGGTATATTGATGTTTGCCAGTTTCTTCCTAATTTATATACCTGGTTTAATCCAGCTGAGTGCATGGATGTATCTAGTCAATGGATCAGCACCTGGAATTTGGAGTTTATTAGCAATGGGGGTATTACCTTTCATTGTAGGGGATATAATAAAAATTGGGGGTGCAGCAGCAATTGCAAAAGCCATAACACCAAAAGAACCATTCAATGGTGGAGAAAATTCTGTTGATAATGACAGAAAGTGGAAAATACTCTGATCCCCTTAGGATCAGGCCACATCATCTCCTTTGCATACAAGGATTTCAAGGTCATGGTTATACACAAGACTTTGTATTACATATGGAATGAGTTACTTCTTTTTTAAAATCAAATCTTTTTTATCATCTCAAATTGTTGTTGAAACTGATGAGCTATGTTCTAAATGTCCACACGATGTTGATGGAAGATTTATCAAAGGATCCATAGATGAAATAAATAAATTTGGTAGATTAGTTATTGAAAAAGCAAATTTAGATTTGAGATATATTTATACCGTCTCTGAAGCTTTCAGTACTGTCAATAAAAACTTAAATCATGATCATATTGTATCTTTATGTTCCGGATGTAGTTGGCAAAATAAATGTCTTTTTTTTACATTGAAAAGATTAAATTTTGATAATTTTAACAAAATTAAATTATATAACTAATCAATATAAAGAATGGGAAATAATATTCTTTCTATTGGTTTTAATTAAATCTGTATCGAATCAGAAATAAAAATTTCAAATGAATTTAGTAAGGAATACATTAAAAATTTCATGATTCTTAAAATTCAACAGCATATTTTTTTTTATTCAAAATAATATTAATTTTATATTGATTACCTTTTTTATTATTGTTAATATCGTTCTTGATCCTATAGAAAATCAAAATTATTAGTTTTTTTTATAGGTCTTACCAAAAACATTTTTTTTAGATGTAAATTAACTTTTTTTTGATCTTCTATTTCTAATAAAGAATAAAATTAGGATAATCAATTAATAATCCTTACATTGAAAGATTATAGTAGATTATTATCCACAAGTTGCCTGCTGTAATTAAAAATCTTCAAAAATACCATATATAAGTACACACACCTATATCTAACACCATATATTCTTAACTTTTTTATAATTTCAAATATTGACTAATGATATTAAATAATTATAATCTTATTATAATCCAAATGTAACAAAATAATTCAAAAAAATTATTTTAGAAATATTAAATCATCAATTAAATAACAAATTTACTTCGTTAAATTACACTATTTATAACCATATGGTCAATATATTTTAAACTTCGTTATAGCAGAATTTAACGAAGTAAATTATTATAAATTTTTAATTAAAATTGTGTTAATTGATTATTTTAATATAATAAAGATAATAAAGATATTCTATTGTTAAAAAAGTTAATTTGGGCCAATAAATTAAGTTTTAGAGTCAATATGAATTTTAATTAAAATTTTTATAAATCATCAAAATTTAGTATTACTGGGTCTAATTTAACTCATTAAAATTTATAAATCGTATATTAAATCTTTCATTTATTTAATAATGATTGATCTGTACCACAGGTAATAAAAATAAGTGTAACCATGTTCATCTAAAAGAATAATAGATTATAAAGATTTATTCATTTGAAAGAATAATAATTATTAAATTTCCATAAAACTAATTAGTATGAAAAATAAGTATCAATGGTGATACGATGAAAATGGAAGATATAAAAATTACTCATACGATAATTCCTTATGAACAAGGAATTGATCCAGAAATAGGATATATTCATACTAGATTTCCTTTAAATAAACCTTATTCGATTCATACAGATATAAAAGATATTTGGGATAGATCATGGAAATTTACTACATACATAAGCAAGAACATTAATTTTGAAGTGACACCTAGTGTGGATCCTGTTCCTGTTTTAGATCATGATATCTTAGAACTTCCAACATCAAATCAGTGCGAAATAGAATTTATGACAATAATCCCATTAACTAAAAATTACAGTCAAGAAATTAATACTGTTGAACAAACTCTTAAAGATTTGATTGTTAAGAATTATTCAAACTTTTACTGATTTTTTCAGAGTATTATTTTTATATTTTTGCAACAATGTTTAAAAACATTTAATTAAATCAGAACTGTAATACATGATCTTAATGAAAAATGATAATTTTAGTTTAAACCATTTAAAAAATCATTTATCTAATCTTTTTAATATTGAACCCACTATAAAATCTAATCACTTGATATTGAAAAATATGGCATTAGAATAGAGAATGAAATTACTAAATTAGAAGAAAACATTGAAGAAATTCAATTATTTAATGTTGGAGATACTTTTATTCATAAAGATAATTATTTTGAAGAGTTGGTTCGTTTGGATGGGATAAATTATAATCATCATCTCTACCGTTTGAAAGTAATGGGATGAACCAAGTAAAGTATGAATTATCACAACCCAGTTTTGAATTTCTTTTAATTTCAATTTTTAAATTATTTGATAAAAAAAATATATATTGCCCTATTCTATTTTCAGAATGGTATTTTAATGGGGATAAAGTTGCGACAGTTTCGGGAATTAAACACATTTATACTCAGATGAATATCAACCAAAAATTTTATGATCTTTTAAACAATGTGAATTTTAATGGTAATGATTTTCTAAGCTTAAAAATTTATTTTGATAAGTATGAAGACACTACTCCAAATACAAATATTGATAATCAATTATATCAAATAGCAAAAAAAATTTGAAATAAAAGCGAAAAGTTTCAACTTAATAATGTTTTACATAGATATTTAGATAAAAAAAACTTAATATAATTAAAAAAATCAATTAATTCAATTAAAAATATGGATTTTAATTATTTTAAAGTTACTGATGTCAAATTTGTGAATAAAAAATACAAAAATTAGTAATGAAGATGATGAAAAATTAAACAATGCCTAAAATGTGGATATGAAGGGTCAATGGAATGTATTAGTGCATTAGGGGATATTGGAGAAAAATATATTTGTCCTAATTGTAATTATCAATTTGGAAATCTAAAAACTATGGATTTTTAAATATTCATGATCCAAATATCTTTTTTGTTTACACTTGCACTGTATGACTAGTTTTTTGTGATAAAATCATGAATTCTTAATAAAACGTGAATATCGTATAGAAATCCATTATAATTCAATATATTTAAATAAACAGGACTATAAACTATATAATGGTGAAAAAATATGACTGAACTACCAATAGCTCCAATAGGAAGAATAATAAAAAATGCAGGTGCACTTAGAGTAAGTGACGATGCAAAA
>PMGM01000014.1 GCA_003158115.1 Methanobacterium sp. | reverse complement strand
AATGTGATGGTCCCAAACCCACAGTGGTACCCGTAGGCCCTGATCAGGACCCCCATATCCGCCTTACCCGAGATATTGCAGAAAGATTCAAATCACAATTTAACTTCATCACACCTTCCTCAACATACCATAGATTCATAACAGGACTTACAGGTGGTAAAATGTCTAGTAGTAAACCAAAAACAGCAATATTCCTTAGTGACCCTCCAGAAGTCGCAGCCAAAAAAATTAAAACTGCAAAAACAGGGGGTAGGGAAAGTTTAGGTGAACAACGTGAGATGGGAGGTATTCCGGAGGATTGTATAGTTTATGAAACACTTCTTTACCATTTAATGCCCTCAGATTATAAACTCAACGAATTATACTATGAATGTAAGGAAGGTATTATCATGTGTGGAGAATGTAAACAAAAAGCCTCAGGGATGATAAAAGATTTTTTCCAAGTTTTGTCAAAAAAAAGAGTGAAAGCAAAACATACAGCTGAAAACATTTTAAGTAAATATTAGATATTAAATATTGATCAATGTCAAAAAAAAATATAAAATAAATTTGAATAATTCAAATTGAAATATTGTAATTAATATGAACGAATTATTGGATAGGTGATTTTAATATGAGAAAGGATGGTCAATCAGATTTTTTCATTGGTCTTTATAAGAGAAATGAAACTTTTCTCTTACTTTCAGCTGTAATATTACTGGGATCAATGGTTATAGGATATATTTTATCTGGATTGTTAGATCCTATTTTGGGCGGCGTATTTGAGGGCTTCAGAAAAAGTGTAACAGAAGGTACTCTACAACTCACTACTCTCTCCATATTCTTCAACAATTTTAAAGTCGCTATAGTACTTTATGCTATGGGATTTTCTTTAGGTGTATTCAGTGCTTATTATCTTTTCTTTAATGGAATTTTTACAGGGTATGTAGCGTCTAAATATTACTTGCCTACTTTCTTGATTTACACAATACCTCATGGTATTTTTGAGGTCACTGCTATTATAATAGCTGGAGCGGCTGGATTTAGGTTGGCAAGTGGATTCTTTAACTTTTTGAAGGGAATAAGCAAAATGAATGATAGAATACCAATTAGAAGTCAGTTAGGATACTTGGTGGAAGCAAATTCAGATGAATTTAAAGATTCTCTGAAACTTTTCATTATAGCTGTGGTTATTTTATTCATAGCTGCTATTATAGAGGCTAACTTCACTATTCCTTTGGGAAATTACATAAGAGGTATAACTTAAATTCTGTTTAAAAAGATTTTAAATTGGATAAGTAAGATATTTATTAAAATTTTTTTTAAGCTTAAGTTAATATAATGAAAAATAATGTAAAAGTGAGAGATCATGATAAAATGTATAACTTGCGGTGCAAAGTATAGTCTTGAGGAGATAATTTACACATGTAAAGATTGTGGATCAGTACTGGAGATTATGTGTAAACCTGATGTCTCTCGAGACATTTTCAACTGTAGAAAATCAACCATGTGGAAGTATAAAGAATTCATGCCAGTGGATGAATCTAGAATAGTTAGTTTACAGGAAGGTGGAACTCCATTCATCAAGTGTAATAAATTGGGAGACCAGTTAGGAGTTAAATTATATGTTAAAGTTGAAGGATCTAATCCTACTGGAAGCTTCAAAGATCGGGGTATGAGTGTAGGGATAACCAAGGCACTTGAACTGGGCGTGGATACTGTAGGATGTGCATCAACTGGTAACACTTCAGCTTCTCTGGCTGCCTATGCTGCCCGTGCAGGTTTAAGATGTATAGTGATTTTGCCCTCAGGAAAAGTGGCTTTAGGAAAGTTAGCACAGGCCATGTTTCATGGAGCCGAGGTTATATCCGTAGAAGGAAATTTTGATGAGGCTCTTGAAGTAATAACAGCGTTAGCATTGGATGGTAAACTTTACCTTTTAAATTCAGTGAATCCATTCCGTTTGGAAGGTCAAAAATCAATAGGTTTTGAAGTAGTGGATGACCTTGGATGGAAATCTCCAGACAGAATTATACTTCCTGTAGGTAATGCCGGGAACATTTCAGCTATATGGAAGGGTGTTACAGAATTTCATGAAGCAGGTTTTATAGAAGATCTTCCGATGATGACAGGTATACAAGCAGTAGGATCAGCACCAATAGCTAATGCAGTACGTATGGGTAAAAATAGTATAGAACCCGTTGCTAATCCTGAGACTATTGCCACAGCCATAAGAATAGGTGCTCCTGTAAGTGCTCAAAAAGCATTAAGAGCAATATATGAATCTAATGGAATGGCAGAAACTGTGACAGATGATGAGATCTTAGATGCTCAAAAATTGCTTGCTAGAACCGAAGGAATAGGTGTGGAGCCTGCGTCAGCTGCATCGATTGCGGGTCTTATTAAACTTGTTGAGAATGGAGAAGTTGATAAGGGCGAACAAGTAGTCTGTATCGTAACAGGACACTTGTTAAAAGACCCTAATACTGCAATAAAGGCGTGTGTAGAACCTGTTGAGATTGAAGCCAGTGTTGAAGCACTTTCTAAGATTATTAACCCTAGATAGATTCATCACACAACTTTTTTTTAGGAAATCTGAACAATTTCTATATCCCAATTATTTCCACCTCACTAAATACAACACGATTTGTAATGGGCTGTCCCAATATGATATGGATCATGATGACATGACCCATTAGCATATAGATCATTAAATAATCTCATAAATATCCGATAAATATATAAGGGAGTACGACAACAGTTTATATTAACATTTATATAAAAATGAGGTGATTAATGTGGAATTACCAATTGCTCCAATTGGAAGAATAATAAAAAATGCAGGTGCAGAAAGAGTAAGTGACGACGCTAGAGAAGCTTTAGCAAAAGCTTTAGAAGAAAAAGGTGAAATGATAGCTTCTGAAGCAGTCAAACTCGCAAAACACGCTGGAAGAAAAACTGTTAAAGCATCTGACGTCGATTTAGCCGTCAAAAGGATTTAATTAGTTTTTTCTTTTTTCTTTTCTTTTTTAATCAACTATAACGTTTCTAATTTTTGTTTTAATTTCACTATTTAAGGATAGTTTTTAAGTATAATATTTCAATAATTTATGATGGATCTTACCAAAATAACAATAATATTATTTAAATCCTCAGTATATTTAGGAAATATTAAACATATAGTGATCCACAAAAATTTTGAGAATAAATAAAAGCTAAATCTTGACCTGTATTAGTAGATTAGTGTATAATATCCAAAGAAATATACGGACTTAAATGTTAATACACTCTGTAAGTTCCAGTATGTGAGCCTCGAGCAAACTATATATAACATGATATTGAAATATGCAATAGACTAATTTTGAACTTGAAAAAATCATTCTATAAATTTAATTTGTTTACAAATTAGAATTTGATTTATCAGTGTTTTTTAACAGTCATTTCTGATCGGAAGAACTTTTATATATATTAAATATAAAAGTATGATCTGCCGATGGATGGTTAAAACCAGATGAAAAAGGAGGTATAATAAATGGCAAAAGCAATGTATGTTAAATTCGATACACCAAAAGAAATAGCAGATAAAGCTTACGAAGCTTTAGAAATAGCAAGAGATACAGGTAAAATAGGTAAAGGTACCAATGAGGTAACCAAAATGATTGAAAGGGGTAATGCTCTGCTAGTATTCATAGCAGAGGATATAGACCCACCTGAAATAGCTGCACACCTTCCTGTACTTGCAGAGGAAAAAGAAATTCCTTACGTTTACCTTCCAACTAAAGACGAACTTGGAGAAGCAGCAGGTTTAAACGTTGGAACAGCATCCGCATGTATCATTGATGCAGGTGAAGCTGAAGATTTAATCAACGATGTAGTTGAGAAAGTCGAAGAACTTAAAAAATAAGTAAAAGACTATTTTTTACAATGAAAGGCCCATGCCTTTCTCATTTTAATTGAAGGTGATTATATGGAAGATGGAACTCCTGCTGAAATTATAGAAGTTCTGAAAAGAACTGGAATGACTGGAGAAGTCATGCAGGTTAAATGCAGAATACTAGATGGAAGAGACAAGGGAAGGATACTCACAAGAAACGTCATGGGAGCAATACGGGAAGGTGACATTTTAATGTTACTGGACACAATCAGGGAAGCTAAGGAAATCCGTACCCCATAATTAAAAGGTGTTTAATATGAGAACATGTTCATTCTGTAAAGAAGAAATTGAAGAAGGCACAGGAAAGATGTACGTCAAGAAGGATGGTACAGTATATTTCTTCTGCAGCAGCAAATGTGAGAAAAACCAGATTGGACTCGGAAGAGTTCCAAGAAAAGTTAAGTGGGTTAAAAAATGAAACAGAGAAGTTTTGTAATGCTAAAACCAGATGCAGTCAAAAGAAGACTCATTGGAACGGTTTTAGGCAAGTTTGAAAAACGCGGTCTTAAAATCATGGCAGCGAAGATGATGTTTATCGACACAAACCTAGCCAAAAAGCATTACGGAGAACACTCTGAAAAACCTTTCTTCAGTGACTTGGTGGAATATATAACATCAGGTCCAGTTCTTGCAACTGTAATTGAAGGAGAAGAATGTATAGCCCTAATCAGAAGGATGGTTGGTGCTACAAATCCACAGGAAGCTGATCTAGGAACAATCAGAGGCGATTATGCTATTGATACCGGAAGAAATATTATCCATGCATCAGATTCAGCTGATTCAGCAGCAAGAGAAATATCATTATTTTTCGAAGACTCTGAGATATGTGAGTACAAACTGCCTGATGAAGAGCTAATATACGAAGAACCATAAATAGAGCTCTTAATTTTTTTTAAGCTCTTAATTTCTTTGGAGGTTAAAATTGAAGATTCGATCACCAATAGTGTCTGTTTTAGGTCATGTTGACCACGGTAAAACCACCCTTCTAGATTATATAAGGGGCGGTGCAATGGCCCAAAATGAAGCAGGTGGAATAACTCAACATATAGGTGGAACTGAAATCCCAATGGAAGTCATTGAAACCATATGCGGAGACCTCCTGAAAAAGTTAGATATCAGGGAAACAATGCCCGGATTATTTTTCATAGACACTCCAGGTCACGAAGCATTCACAACTCTCCGTAAAAGAGGTGGTGCACTTGCAGATCTTGCAATACTCGTAGTTGATATTAAAGAGGGATTCAAACCCCAAACCTACGAGGCACTAAATATACTTAAAACTTTTAAAACTCCCTTTGTTGTTGCAGCTACTAAGATCGATAGGGTTTATGGTTGGGAAACACATAAGGGTTTGTCATTCATGCAAACCTATAAAAAACAAGCTGCAAATGTACAAGAAAAACTTGACACTGGTATTTATGAACTTCTAGGCATACTACATGATGAAGGCTTTGAATCTGAGAGGTTTGACCGTGTTGAAAACTTCGCAAAACAGATCTGCATCATTCCTATAAGTGCTAAAACTGGTGAAGGAATACCCGAACTTTTAACCATGTTGATGGGACTTGCTCAGCAGTATCTGAAAAAACAGCTGCAATTAGAACCAGATGCTCCTGCAAAAGGAACTATATTAGAAGTTAAAGAGGAAAAAGGCCTTGGTGTAACTGTTGATGCTGTTATATACGATGGCATTCTCAGAAAAAATGATACCATACTTTTAACTAGCCTTGATAAAGTCATAACAACTAAAATACGATCATTATTAAAACCTAGACCCCTTGAAGAGATGAGAGATTCTAAAAAACGTTTCCAAAAGGTTGACGAAGTTGTTGCAGCAGCAGGAATCAAGATCGTTGCACCAAAAATTGAAAACGTTATTTCAGGTTCACCACTCAGAGTTGCTAGGGGAAATTTGGAAGGGGTCAAAGAAGAGATACTCAATGAAATTGAAAGTATCAAAATAGACACCGATGAAATGGGTGTTATAGTAAAGGCAGATACATTAGGATCACTAGAAGCATTGGTAAGCATGTTAAGAGACATGGACGTACCTATAAGAACTGCTGATATCGGAGACATCTCCAGAAGAGATGTTGTAGAAGCATCAATAGTTCAGAAGGACAATCCAGAGTACGGTGTGATAATAGCATTCAACATTAAAATACTGCCATCGGCATCTGAAGAAATTAAAGCTACAGGTGTAAAACTATTCTCTGCAGATGTTATTTATCAACTCACAGAAGATTATGCTGAATGGACAGCTGCAGCAGAAGAAAGAAAGAAAAAAGAGTGGATTGATGCAATAATACGTCCCGCAAAAATACGTATAATCCCAAAACTCGTGTTCAGGTTTAGTAAACCCGCCATAGCTGGAATTGAAGTGCTTGGAGGTACTGTTAAAAAAGATAACTTTCTAATAAGCGGCACCGGTGAAAGGGTTGGTAAAGTTGAGAGCATGCAGGACAAGGGTGATAACAAACCATCAACATCCAAGGGTCAGCAAGTTGCAATGGCCATTAAAGATGCTGTTTTTGGAAAAGATTTTGAGGAAGGCGACGTATTATACGTTGACATACCTGAAGGTCATTACAAAATTCTAGAATCAGAACTTAAATCCAAACTTTCAGAGGACGAACTTCAAATACTCGAAGAACTAGTCGAAATAAAGAGAAAAGAAGACAGTCTTTGGGGGCTGAGAGCAGAATATTAATCCCCATATTAATTTAGAATAAAATCAGATATATATTCATGATTCTTAATGAATCAACCATGATCATTGATTTACACAATGGAAAACGATAAATAATATAGATTATAAAGAACCAGAGTAAGATGGAGGAGATATATTGGCATTTAAATTAGTTATTTCAGAAGGCGAGATGAGCCACCAAGTCGAAGTAGATACTGCAGAGTCAAAAAAACTCATTGGATTAATAATCGGTGAGGAATTCGATGCTTCTCTTGTTGGTTTAGCCGGATACAAACTCAAAATAACCGGTGGAAGCGATAAAAATGGATTTCCTATGAAAAAGGATGTCGACGGACAAAGAAGGATAAAAAGTCTTCTAGCCGGAGGAATAGGTTTCAATCCAAAAAGAGATGGACAGAGAAGAAGAAAAACTGTCCGTGGAAATAC
>PMGM01000107.1:2145-9648 GCA_003158115.1 Methanobacterium sp. | reverse complement strand
AAAATTAGTATTATAATATGGTTAATAAATATTACTTAAAGAAGATTATATTGAAATATAAATTCGTAAAAATTTCAGAGTGAAATTGATTTGAGTAATACTAAATAATGATATATATTATACAGATTTGATAAAATGTCTTACAAGTCTTATTTTAATAATCGCAGTAGCTTTCGCGATTTTGTGTTTATTGATTTACTTCGTTATAGCCTTATATAACGAAGTAGATATTCAGACATTATAAAATTTATTAGTAATTTGATAAATAAATTAAATACTAATATATAATCCAAATATGAAAGATTATAACGCCGATATTTTAATAAGATTACTTAATAAACCACAAAAACAAATTATTAAGCGTGTTTGAAGATTCATGATGTTAAAAATACATTTTTAATAACTATTTATTGAATTTAAACAAAATTAGTTTTTTAAATTGATTTTAGGATAGGATTATCAATTTAAGTTTTATAATTTAAGAAACTGAAACTATTTAGGATATGATCTTTAATTTCAAATTGTAATGTAATATTTTATTAGATTTAATTTAACTTTTAGGAAAGATTATAATATGGTTAATAAACCTTGGATATCTGTCAAAAATATTTTTATTATAGCTTTAATACTTTTGATCTGTTCTATATTCATTACAATGTTCCTAAGAAATGATTCTACTTTGAGGATGTTTTTTGGAGATCTTTTCCCAATCTTAATCGATTTTTTGGTTGTTTTAACCTTATTTTATGCAACTATTCGATCTGTCAATTATGGTAAACGAGTGCAGATTGCTTGGATGTTTATAGCCTTAGCATTTTCTTTTTATATGGTTGGAGACATAATATGGGCTATATTAGAACTTGGAATTCATCAAAGACCGTTTCCCTCAATTGCTGATCTTTTTTACTTAATTTTTTATCCACTTTTTGCTATTGGTATTTATTACTTGCCTAGATTTTCCTTTAATCTAACAGAAAAACTTAAAATATTTTTAGATATGGGAATAATAGTTATTACCGTCGGACTCATATTTTGGATTTTTCTAATTATTCCAACTCTCTCAAGCCAACAAAACTCATTTGATAATATTATATCTATAAGTTACATAATTGGGGATTTATTATTATTTTTTGTACTTTTAAGAGGGATTTATAGTAAGTTTGATGATTATTTTGTGCCTATATTATTCTTGAGTATTGGTATTTTATTCATGATAGTTACCGATAGTTTATATGCATTTCAAACATTACAAGGAACCTATCTATCAGGTGGTTTGTTGGATACTGGATGGATAATAAGTTTTGTTTTTGTTGGATTAGCTGCATTTTTACAAGCGACAGATGAAAAATTAGATCTAAAAAGATATTCTAAAGTAATAAATTGGTTCGACAAATATAATTTCGTTTCTTATTTACCTTTTATTTGGGTATTAATTGCATTTATACTACTTGTATGGGCTAATAATAATCAATATGTGCCACATTATGAGATAATTGAAATTGTTGTTGGATTCATTGTATCTTTAGTGATTATCCGTCAGTTTATCACATTAAACGAGAATAAAAATCTATTGGCCTTAGCTGAGAAGGAGATTGAATACCGTAAAATCGCAGAAAACAGTGCTCATGAAAATGAGATATATTATAAAGCTATTTTTGAAAATACAGGAACCTCTATTATTATAATTGATCAAGATATGACAATTTCAAGGGTTAATTCAGAAGTTGAAAGATTAACTGGATATTCAAAGGAGGAAATAGAAGGTAGAAAAAAATGGACTGATTTTACAGTTGGAGAAGAGTTAGATAGAATTAAAGAATATTATGATATTAAAAATTATCCAGATAAACGTCCCCGGGAATATGAAACAAAAGGTCGGGATAAAAAAGGAAATATAAAGGATTTACTTGTAACAGTTGTAAATATTCCAGGTACAGAAAAACAATTAGCGTCACTTATAGATATAACTAAACGTAAAAATGCTGAAAATCTAATTAAAACATCATTAAACGAAAAAAACATTTTACTTCAAGAGATACATCATAGAGTAAAAAATAATATGCAAATTATTTCAAGTCTCCTTAATCTGCAGACAAAATATATCAATGATGAAGAAGCTGTGGATATCTTAAAAGAGAGTCAAAATCGTGTCAGATCAATGGCTATGATCCATGAAAAACTTTACCAGTCTAAAGATTTATCTCATATCAATTTTGCTGATTATATCCAAAGTTTAGTATCTAACCTATTCTATTCTTATAATACAGAGAAAACATATATAAAACCCATATTCGAAGTCGAAAATTTGAGTTTGAATATGGATACTGCAGTTCCATGTGGCCTTATAATAAGTGAACTTGTATCTAACAGTATAAAATATGCATTTCCAAAAGGAATGAATGGAGAAATATTAGTCTCACTTAAATTTATAGACAATAAATATGAGCTTAGAATCAGCGATAATGGTATAGGAATGCCAGCTAATATAGACCTTAACAAATTAGAAACCTTAGGTCTTCTTTTAGTTACCAACTTAACAGAACAAATTGATGGAGAAATCACTATCAACAGAAATCATGGAACAGAATTCATTATCCGATTCAAAGAAATAAAATACAAAAACAGAATTTAATAATAAAAATTTAGTTTCGGGTTATAAATTTAATTGTTTCTATGAGGATCATTAACGAATTCATTTGATTTATAAAAAAATGTAGTAAGATTATCTATGATGATCTTTATTACAGTAGCACAAAAGAGTCCGTCAATTGAGCCAACAATGAAAAATAGGATTAAACTAGGATTGTACTAAATGATTCTACTATGAGTATTCCCTATGATAAACCACTCAAGTCAGGTTATCCTCTACCAAATAACAACATAATTAACAAAGCACCTATAATCCCTGCTATACCTGTTGGAATTCAGCCATTTAAAATTTTATTATGTTACTCTTGCCAACTAAGTACCCTGCGATAAATCCACCAATCAGTGGTCCTAACTAACTTCATCCTTCAAATAAATATTGTTTAGCAAAGTTACCTATAAATTGTGGAACTACAAATGCAATACTCATTGTATAACCAATTCAAATTATATTTTTTATCCTCTTTTGGATATTTACTTTGGAATTTTTCTTTAGTTAGAGGAGGTTCTTTTAATTTAAAACCACAATCTGGATATGTTTCCTCATTCCTCAATTAAAGTTCCACAATTATAACATATTTTTTATGAGTTATTAAAACCATTCAAATTATTTCTATATTTTAAGTTTTCACTACATTCACATTTATCACTTAAATCATTGGCTGATCCATCTGGTTGGAGTTCATAATATCTAGTAAATTTATCATAACAAGATAATACATAAAATTAGATTAGATGGATTAATATATAAACTTAATTTAAAATTATTATTTATATGGTATTTTCATAATAATAATCAAAATATAAAAAATATATTACGAACTTGACAAGTATTATCATTATATTATAATGTGAAAATAATATTTAATTAAAATTAATTTTGTAGTAAATAAAATATTTTGTTGTTTGTTTAATCAATTTTTTAAAATCTTCAAACTACCCCTATTTTGTACACTTGGTATAGATGTAACACTCCATTTAGATATCTTTAGAGATTATTCCAATATTCATAGCAAATGGACTATTTTATTTAAAATTTTATCTTAAATATAGAGAATTTATTTTATCCTAAAAAAATTAATTTTCAAGTTTATTATATAAATCTTTTTTTTATTTCGGTATCCTTCTTTTTTTGTAAATTTTATATTTAAGAATGATGTTGGTAATATTATTAATTTTAATTTTAAGTTTGAGAATATTATTCTTAAAAATTTTTAGATTCGTTATGTACATTTAGATAAAACTTAGTTTCATAAATTTGAGTAGAATATTTTTTTAATAAACAAAAAATTTAATGAAAATCGTAATTATAAAAATATTTTAGATCAATGAATAACTAAAAAAAATTTCAAATTTCCAATATTATTTTGGTCTATTCTCCTAAAAACTATAGAATATTTATAAACAATTTGTCAAATGTTTTAATTAGTGTAGGAGAATAAGATAGTTTATTACCTAAGATTTTTTTAGGTTAGATAAAAAATTTTTACTACAATAAACAGGATATCAATAGTTTGTAAATTCTTTTAATAGAGAATTTACATGAATAAAAATGGAATTCTTAAAAATCTATATTACTCTTAATAACTGACAAATTTTACATATTAATTTAGAATATAGATTTTTTTTAAAGAATACTGATTATTACAAATGATATGATAAAAATTGTAAGTATGAGGTAGAGTTGACGAATTATATTATGTCCATCTTGGATGGTTTGACTTTTATATAGTTTTATTGAAAGATAGATGATACTTATATTCATTGGTATAAAAATTATTAAGTATAATTTGCTTAACCACCCTATTACTATTGGTATAAGACTTAAACCAACAAATAATGTGAATAATGAAATGGATATCAGGATAGCATCTTGTTTTCCATATAACAATGCAATGGTTTTTGTTGATCGTTTTTTATCACCCACCATATCCATTGCATCAGCGGCTATTTCTTCACCTAGATCAAATGTAAAGGCTAAAATACCAAAAATCCATATTAAACCATCTGTTAATCCACCAACTGAGGCTCCGCCAAATATAAAAAAGGAAGCAACTGAAATAGCAACCATCATATTCCCTATTAAACCATTTTCTTTAAATTTCCAATTATAACTAATAGCAATTATCCATACTATTATTGCAAAAATTAGGGTGACTAAACCTAAAAGACTGGCTGTTAAAAAACCCGTAATAGTAAAAAGACATGCAAGAATCGTTAGTTCATTTATTGAGATCATGCCTGTAGGAAGTGGTCTTTGTGGATTATTAATCTTATCAATTTCTATATCAAAATAGTCGTTACTAATCATAGCAGCACCGGATATAAAAAATCCTGTGAGAAATCCCATAATTCCAAAAAAAAATGTGGGTAATGTATGCAATACTATAATTTGACCTGCAATGACACATATACCTCCGGCAAGGGGTAATTCAGGTCTTATTAAATTATAAATGGCTTTAGATTTCTCTTTAAATGAGATGTCAGGTTTTTCATGTAACGTGTTGTTGTTCACTGCCATATTATTATTCTCAGATTATATCAATTCCCATAGGTGTTCCATGTTGCTGTTTTTTCCAGCTGAAAAAGGGCTCTTTCAATGTTTTTATTCCTTAAATCTTCTTTCAATCCCTCATTAGTTAATATTTCATACATATATCTGGTTAAATTGTTCACATCATTCTAAATATATCTCATTAATATGACTTAATTTTTATCTATTATTTTTTAAATCTATTTTATATCCAATTTAGTTGATTTATAAGGTATTAATATTCAATGGGAAATTTTTCATTTTTAATTTAAGAAATTATGATTATAACAAATTTAAAGTCAAATTAAGTGGTCTGCATATTAGAATCTTAATTATTTAGTTCCAAATAATTTTTAGTCATGCTATAGATTTCATTGAACAGTTATTGTATGATTATCGTACCTAAAACAATAATTTTATTATTAAGGAGTAATATATTATAGATTAACGAAATAAAAGGAGGTGAAAAAATGGTCGACGTTAAAGAGATAAAAACTATAGAACTTGTGCCTTTCACATTAATGACATCCAGTATAGGAGCTATAATAGGTCTTATATACGCAATTCTACTATTGATTACATTTGGTGCATTATCAGCACTTTTACCTGGAGCAGCACTCATATTCGCAAGTCTGGGCATATCAATGATAATCCTCTACCCTATTGGAACATTTATAGTATACACAGCACTCGCATTCATAACAGCACTCATATACAACACGCTTGCACCAAGACTCGGCGGTGTAAAATTAGGTCTAGAAGGAGATCAAGTAACATCAATACCAGTTATGTCATTTGCACTGATATTATCAGCAGTAGGAGCAATTTGGGCATTAATAGTAGGATTATTATTAACTGCTATTATATTACCATTAACAACTATCATAAGCACAGCTATTCCCCTTGCATCCCAACTATTTGTCCATGTAATCAACAATGCAACATCTATTCTAAGTATGAGTAATGCAACAGGTAACCTGACAATCAATGCAACTAACCTAACCGCTGCAAATCTTCCAAATGGTTCGACAGTAGGAACAGGTGGAGTAGTTTTAGCATTGATGTTAATAATTGGACTACCAATTGCTGTCTTTATAGTAGGATTTATAGGAAATGCATTAGCCGCAATATTCTATAATGCTATAATACCTAGAGTTGGTGGTTTAAGATTAATATTAGCACCAGCAGGAACAGCACATGAAATAACAAACATACCAGTTGTAGCAGCATCATTAGCTCTTGCAGCAGTTGCACTTATATTCGGAATCATAGTTGGAATAATCGGATTAATAGGTATGGCAGCAGCAGGACATGCAGCAGCAGGAGTTGAAACCTTAATATTTGATATAATCAGATATTTCGTAGGTACATTCATTATGGTTGCAATTATAACCATAATCTACAACTTCTTAGCACCTAGAATTGGCGGAGTTCAGTTAGGACTTAAATAAAGGATTAAAACCCTTTATTTTATTATTTTTTTTAAATAAGAAATCTATTATATTAATTTCATTGAATTTAAAAGATTTTAAACAGTTTATCAGGTTATTACATTAGAATTATATGTTTCCTTTTGCATATAATAGAATATGAACCCTGAAACATATAGAGATATAACAGCCATCGTTGCAATAATTGTAGGTGTATTCTTTATTGTAGATCCTTCTATTGTGGCTTACTTACTAGGAGTTGTACTCATAGCATATGGATTAATGGAATTGNNTTCTTTATAGATATTTTCATCTGAAATTGTAATATCAGTTTTTGATTTTATTGTAAAATGTTTAATTTACTTATTTTATTATTCGAAACATTTTATGATGATTTATTCTTAAATTTTTTAATATAAAAACGACCATCAGATATCAATTTAGATCAGTTGATTAAAATGTTAGGATTTAAAGAACTTTCAACAGATATTATACCCCAAAATAGTTGTGGCTCTAAATCATGTTAAGATACATAAAATTGGGATATTAGATGAAAAATAAAAAATAGGAACACTCCTAGAACAGTAACATATCATCTACAAAAAAATTGGATTTAAAAACCATCCCTTTGACGATATTGAAGTATATATAGGGGATAAATTTCAAAAAGTAATAATATTTATTGGAATATAAAATCTGATTTGATATCATTAGAATTTATTAAATAATTAGATGTTATTTAAAAAGACTCGATCAAAATTGGATTGAGTTTATTATTTCATGGTATGATGAGTTATTTGCGTTTTGTTAATGAATTTGGGGTGATTGAAATGTTAATTGGTACCAATTAGTTCCATCTTCTATGTAACTATTAAACTACTATTATTAACATCA
>PMGM01000107.1:0-2133 GCA_003158115.1 Methanobacterium sp. | reverse complement strand
TGGATATTCCCATATTATCCTATACGCCCCATTACACCCTTCGATTATGCAGTGTTTCCAAATATTATTGTCTACATGAACATGTCCACAGATGTTACATTTCAATTTATAAATCCTTTTTTTCATGGGGTTCACCTAAAATATTACACAGATCATATCACAATATGTGATGTTTTTTACACTTGAAGTGTATGTCTAATCATATATTTATATTTCATGATAAGGTTTAAAAAATTCAAGATAATCAATTTTTTAACAAGTCATTAATGAATAATTAGTGGGAGCGTATATTATATATAAAAAGCAAGCAACAAAATAATATTACAAACATTAAAAGAATTTCAAGTTGAAATAAACATTATTTGGAGGATATAAATGGATTTGAAAATTATAGGATTGGGTGCATTAATTAATATTATTTTAACTACCCTTCTTTCATTATTCTATTTCCCTCTATTCTTTTTAGGACCTCTTATTGGGGGATTTTTATCTTCTTATCTTACTGAAGGATTTGAAAATTATGATAAGATGGATGAAAAGGATGGAGCAGTTGTAGGTGCAATTTCAGGATTAATAGGTGGTATAGTAATAGCTCTTTTGTACATTATAGGTTTTGGGGCATTAAATACCGTTTTAGGATTATCTGCCAAATTAGGGATAATAGGCGCTAGCATTATTGCAAGTTTAATTATCATCAATATTTCTACAACTGTAACTTTATTATTAGGTCTAGTTGGAGGAGTCTTAGGAGTTGTTATCAAGAAGTAAATGTATTAAATATATAAATTCTTTAATATAAATATTTAAACGCGAAATTTTTAAAATAGCTGAATTTCAGATATATTGGTTATAAAATGATTAGAAGTATATTTAAAGGCTATAAAGACTTATTGAAGGGTGATGCAGTGAAATTTATCATCCTCATGGGGATAGTTAGTCTGTTTGCTGATATGACCTATGAAGGATCTAGGAATATCATTGGACCATATCTGGCTGAATGATGATGATTCCAAAAAAAAAAAAATTAATTTTTAGAATCCTAATAGATCAAGTACATAATTTTCAACATGTCTGTTTTGACCTTTAGATGGATAAGCATGTGCATGGAGTATGGGATTGAAATTCAGTTCGATAATACTATGATTATTTTTGTTGGGTTCGGCTTTAACATCGCTGATAATTATATCTGCCCCACAGATCTTTGCACCCACAGCCTTTGCAGACTCTACAGCTATGATCTTATAATCATCTAAAATATCATCAGTAAAATCTATGCTGTCACCACCTGTACTGAGATTAGAATTTTCTCTAAGATATACTACCTCACCTTCAACTGGAATATATGTGATATCCTTCTCTTGTGATATTAGATAATCCTTCTCAAAACTTCCTAAAACTATTTTTTCTAAGGGAGTAACATAACCTTTACCCCTCATTGGATTTTTATTTTTTTCATCAACCAGTTCCTTGATGTTTTGTGATCCGTTACCAACAACATTTGCTGGAACTCTATGAAGAATCGCTGCTACCTCATCACCAACAACTAAAAATCTATACTCCTTCCCCGGTATAAATTCTTCAATCATTACAGAACTGTCATAATTAAGTGCCTGTTTAATAGCAAGCATGTAATCTTCCTTTGATCTTAGTTTTTTAAGTATTGTGATACCCAACCCGAAATTGGTGGATTTAGGTTTTATTACTATATCTTTAACAATAAAATCTTGATATTTTTTTTCAGCTTCATCAATCCGTCTTACAGTTGTGCTTTCGGGCACATTTAGGTTATGCTCTTTGAGAATTATTTTGGTTACTTCTTTGTTTTCCATGATTAATGGGGCTATATATGTATCTAAAGAAGTTTTTGTGCCTTGTTTTATATATTCGATCTTATTACCTTTTTTTAATCGAATGAAATTATCATCCCAGTCAAGTACCTCAACTTCGATTCCTCTTTTTAATGCACCGTTTATTATAATTTGGGTTGAAAGTTCGAGTTCTTTGTAGCNNCCTAGTGCCAAATTCCAGAAAATTTTCATTATTTTCTTTCATTTCCCTATGTATCCTTTCAGATGGAAGAAGTGAAACATCAAAAAGCTTTTCATATTCTTTAGAAACACATTTAACATATTT
>PMGM01000088.1 GCA_003158115.1 Methanobacterium sp. | reverse complement strand
TTCCAAAGGGTATACTACTTCCAGGAATTGAGACTGGAAGTAGAAAAGGGGCTGTTAAGATCATGCAGGACATAAAAAGTCCACGTTCTCCAATTATATCCAGAAATTCTTTTAATGTAATTCCTTCTTCTGGAATTTTTGAAGATATCTCAGTGATGACCAGAGAAAAATGTTCAACGCTTTCAAATCTCTCAGACATTCTAATACTCCATTATATAGCTGTAATAAAATAATTTAATATATATTAAATATATTATACTTATATACATGGTTTTGAGTTATTATATCCATAAATGGAAAGTAACAGCTATTATTATATTCTAAATTCCATTATAATAAATTATTGAATTATTAGATGATTCATAGGGTAAAATTTAAATTATTTTAATTATATAATGCTTTTTTGTAAGGTTTTAATAGACGAGAATATTATGCTGATGAAATTATATTCTATGCGATTAAAATTTTTTAAGTTGGTGTTTAACTTTGTTGGAAACAGAAACAATCAAAGAATTTTTTAAGGGCGATAAACTTGCCCAATATCTAGGAATAGAACTTATAGATGTGTCAAAGGGGAAAGCTGTTGCAAAAATGTTGATTAAGGATGAACATCTAAATGGTATAAGTACAGTTCATGGTGGGGCCATTTTCACTTTAGCAGATTTCACATTTGCAGTAGCAGCCAACTCCCATGGAAGAGTTACCGTAGCAATCAACGCAAGCATATCATTTATGAAGGCAGTAACCCGTGGAACTTTAACAGCAGTTGCACATGAAGTTTCTTTAAACCCTAAGATCGCTAGCTACACAGTAGATATATGCAACGATGAAGGGGAACTCATAGCAATATTTCAGGGATTAGCCTATAGAAAAAGGGATAAAATTGTTATATAATCTTGTTTGATGGTGTTTATATAATAACCCCATATTTATCATAATATTTGTTATCCGTTGATTGGAAAAATATTAATTCTTATGAAATTATAATAATATATACTGAGATTTTTTGATTTTCTGTAAATTTTTAAATTACATTCTTCATGCTTTAACATTTAGGAAGGAGGAGGAAATGTTGGATACCGAGGATATTATAAAATTGTTAAACGAGGATTTTGTTAGGGAACTTGAAACTTCCATGATCTATGTTTATAACTCGTTTATTATGAAGGATTGTGACCCTAGCAGAGTTACAGAGGCAATATCTGTAGATGAGATGAGGCATATGTGGTGGTTAGCAGATCTCATAACTAAAAGGGGTGGAAAACCAACAATGGAACATAAAGAACTGGATTTTAGTGATGATGATCTTAAAAGTATGCTCAAACGTCAAATTCAGTTAGAAAGTGAAGGAATAGATAGATACAATTATCAAATCGAGGTAATATATGATGATGAAGTTGTAGGTGTTTTAAAACACATCCTTGACGAAGAAAAGAGACATAGAAAGGAATTTAAAATGAGATTGGAAGGTATGGATTAAAATAGATTATCTATTTTAATTTAAAGTAAATTTTCACCATTCCATCTATTCTTAGTATAATAAAAGTTGATGAAAATTTAATTTAAAATCATACTATCTTCTTTCGGGTAAATTTGTTTTGATGACATCTATGATGTTATGTCTAATTTTATCAGGTACTGCTCTAAATGGTCGGTTTTTCATGGTTCCAAAGTAAGGATCTTCAAATGTGAGACCATCAAATTCTACTTCATGGTTATATCTTGGAATGAAGTGCCAGTGAACATGGGGATTTGGTGGTTTTTCAAGGTAAGATGCATTCATTAATGAACCCCAATTGTACATGGTAACACCAAAACTTTGTTTTACTGAAAATTCAAGTCTACCAACAAGATCACCAAATTCTGTCCATTCTTCACTTGTAAGACTGGAAAGATCTTCTGCTGGCCTGTTCAGAGCAACCACACATGTTCCAATGTTGCTTTGTTGAGGTGCAAGGAAAACAATCCAGTGTTTGGTATTAAATATATAATCTCCAAAGTTATACTTCTCAAGTTTTTTGCAGTAATCACATTCCAAACATATCCCACCTATAAAATTTAAAATATAATTTAAACATTAATATCCTATAACGTAGGAGTACATATATTAATAATCATTTCAATTAATTATTAGATCGAATATTTGCATCCACATATTAATAAACAAAATTAGAGAGTAAATACAATGGATTCAAAAAGAGAAAAATTAGAGGAATTAGAAGAACAACTTGTACTTTTATACAGGTTTGTAGCACAAAATAACTCGTTTAAAAAATTTTACTACGAAGGTGTTGATGTCAAACCATCATTTAAAGATGAAACAGGTATCTTAACAGAACTTATTTCGAATGATGATTCTGAGGAAATTCTTAAATCATGTATTATAGAAATTGAAGAATCTAAGCTAGGAAATATAGATGATGATACCCATGAAAACCAACAGTTTCATGAAGTACTTGATTCGTATGATACAGAAGTTCTCTATAAGAAGTATGGTATGAGTGGTGTTGAGGATGTTGATAAACTGGATATCAAAAAGATAATCAGCTTACTTTAATTTCAGTTCTACCATTGTTTTGTTATTTTCTTTATTTACTAATTCTTTTTAATATCACTATTAAATACTATATAATGCTCAATTAACAATTAATTTATTCATTAATATCATATCTGATATTCAAACATCTTAAAGTATCTTAAAATATTATCTTATATCTACAATACTTGTATAACAGCTCTAATAAATTATAAGCTTTAAAATGAATTATTCGCATTATGAGTTAATATATTCATTCAATATGTTTAGTTAAGTACATTCTATAATCTTTTTAATTTAAATTCTTAAAATCCTTTCTGGAGTGATTATCATATTTATTTTCTCATCATGGGACTCTAAAGGTATTCTTTCAATAATTTGAATCTCATGTACAGTTGTAACGACTGGAGTTTGTGAAGTAATTAGTTTATTATTTTTTAAATATGATATCTCCATATCACCATACCCACCACCTTTACCCAATCTGCCTCCATAGATATCAACGGCAACAGAACCCTCAACCACCATATCTACATTTGGGATTGAAATTATTTTACGACCATGTTTAAATGCACCTTTAATGGTTGAGGCTTCCTCTTCATTGCCATTTGTACAATTTGAATCTAAAAAGATGTATCCGTTTAAAAGTTTTGGAGATGCCATAATCAGATCCTTATCATCATAAAATGCGTTTTTTCTAACGGTCTGTTGAGCTGTATCAGGACTTACAAATATGATGTTGCTATCTTTCCACTCTACGGAGTTTCTTAATAGATTGGAAGCTTTAATTGAGCCATGGAAGTCGGGTATTCTACCATGACTATATGATATTGATATGCTACTTTTTTCCATTCTCTCCCATATCATATTTCTTATAGATTCCTTTGTATTGTCCAATTAGGATCACCCATTTAAATTAAATATTTTTAGTATAAATATTAGTTTCATTTATTAAAATAATAACAATTTAGAATTAATAATCATTAACAAAGATTAAATTCCCCTCCTAAGGTTATTTAAGGTTTTAACAGATTATTTAGTTAGTATTACCATAACAAAGTTTATAAGCTTGTAGAACAATTACTTATTACCATATTTTTTTTAAATGTGAAGAATCTATAATAGAATATAAGCATTTATATACTATATAATAAGTTAATATTAGTTTAATGAGAATTATAGGTACAACTATAAAAAAATTAAATTATCATAAAGATTACGACGGTTGTGATATATAATGGCAGGAATAGTAGGATATGGAGTTCATGTACCTTCATATAGGATAAAAGTCGAGGAAATAGCAAAAGTTTGGGGCGATGACGCCAAGGCAATATCAAGAGGACTGGTTATGCAGGAAAAATCTGTACCAGGTCCAGATGAAGACACAGCAACAATTTCAGTTGAAGCTGCAAGAAACGCCCTTAAACGTGCTATGATTGATCCTCAGAAAATAGGAGCAGTATATGTGGGTTCAGAATCACACCCATATGCAGTCAAACCTACAGCAACAATAGTTGCAGAGGCTGTGGAAGCAGCTCCAGAAATGACAGCAGCTGACCTTGAATTTGCTTGTAAAGCAGGAACAGCAGCCATGCAAGTATGCATGGGATTAGTTGACTCGGGAATAATTGAATATGGTCTTGCTATAGGATCCGATACAGCACAAGGTGCTCCTGGAGATGCATTAGAATATACTGCATCAGCAGGTGGAGCAGCATATGTTATTGGAAAACAAAACACCATAGCAGACTTTGAGGGAACTTACAGTTTTACAAGTGATACACCGGACTTCTACAGAAGGGAAGGTCAACCCTACCCTAAACATGGTGGAAGATTCACTGGTGAACCAGCATTCTTCAAACATGTGCTTTCAGGTGCAAAGGGAATCTTTGATAAGATGGGCACAGAAGCATCAGACTATGATCATGTAGTTTTCCATCAGCCCAACGGTAAATTTTATATAAGAGTAGCTAAAAAGCTTGGATTTACTGAAGAACAGTACAAAACAGGATTGTTAACCCCTATGATAGGTAACACTTATTCTGGTGCAACTCCACTCGGACTTGCTGCAGTACTGGACATTGCAAAACCCGATGACAGAATAATGGCAGTATCCTATGGTTCAGGTGCTGGAAGCGATGCATTTAGTATAACTGTAAACGACAGAATAGAAGACGTACAAGATAATGCTCCGAAGGTCTCTGATATGATCACTAAAAAGAGCTATGTTGATTATGCTGTTTACGCTAAATACAAAGGAAAACTTAGAATGGCTTGGATGCCATAATTTGAACCTTAAAATAAATTATTTACAGAAATATAATACAATTAATTAAAATTAATAAATTCGGGATTCAAAAATGTTTTTATAAATATTTTCTGGATCATTATGAGATTTTATGGAGGAATTCATTTGAGAGATGTTGCAATTATAGGAGTCTCACAGACCAAATTCGGAGAGCTCTGGGATGTATCATTTAGAGATATGATCACAGAAGCCGGAATGAAGGCAATTGGTGATGCAAACATCGAGGGAGACGAACTTGATGCCATGTACGTAGGAAATATGTCTGCGGGTCTTTTCGTTGAACAGGAACATATCGCATCTTTAATAGCTGACCATGCAGGTTTAACACCTATACCTTGTGCAAGGATCGAAGCAGCCTGTGCATCAGGAGGATTAGCTTTAAGAAATGGTGTAATGGCAGTAGCATCAGGCTACCATGACATTGTTATCTCAGCAGGTGTTGAAAAAATGACAGATGTTGTTGACCCAACACCTGCAATAGCAACTGCTTCAGACCAGGAATGGGAAGCACAACAGGGAGTTACATTTCCTGCACTCTATGCTATGATGGCAAGGAGACATATGTATGAATATGGTACTACAAGGGAACAACTTGCAATGATGTCTGTTGTTAACCACAAACACGGTGCGAAAAACCCATTAGCACAGTACCCCCGGGAGATCACAGTTGATCAGGTATTGAATTCAGGAATAGTAGCTGATCCATTAAGATTATTAGATTGTTCACCTGTTTCAGATGGAGCAGCAGCAGTTATCTTATGTCCAGCTGAAGATGCTAAGAAATACACAGACACACCAATATATGTTAAAGCATCTACACAAGCATCAGGTACCATAGCATTACACGACAGGCATGATATAACTACCATAGATTCAACAGTACATGCAGCTAAAAAAGCTTATGAAATGGCTGGCATGACACCTAAAGATATAGGTGGTGTAGAGGTACACGACTGTTTCAGTATAAATGGTATATTGGCAATTGAAGATCTAGGATTTGTTAAGAAAGGACAGGGCGGTCCAGCTATTGAAGATGGTATAACCGAACTTGATGGCAGAATACCAGTGAACCCATCTGGAGGTCTCAAAGCAAGAGGTCACCCGTTAGGTGCAACAGGAATTGCACAAGCAGCCGAAATAGTATGGCAACTCCGTGGAGATGCAGGTAAAAGACAGATTGAAGGTATTGAAGTTGGTATGACCCATAACATTGGCGGTACTGGCGGAACAGCAGCGGTTCATATACTGTCCCGTTGATCAATCTTTAAAAACCTTAAAACAAATTAATATTAACTCATAGGTCTTAACAGACCTATACTTTCTATTTTTTTATTAATTAAATATTATTTGACAAATATTTATTATATTCAATAACCATTTATAATATATAAATGACTATTGGTCATTATAATGAACATAGTTTATTCTATTAACTAGGTACAAGTTTAAATAATTATCAAGTCAACTTATCTTCAGGTGAGTAGGATGCCAAAAGTAATACCAGAATATAAAGATCTAGCTAAAAAAAGAATAATTGATGCTGCCTACAAAATATTCTATAGGAAAGGCTATCATAGTTCCACAATGAATGATGTGGCAAAAGAAGTTGGTGTAAGCAAAGGATCCCTGTATTCATACTTTAAAAGTAAGGAAGAACTTCTTCAAATAACAAATCAATCATCAAGTGATTCATTTAATGATTACTTCTACTCTGAAAATTCTTTAGAACCACTCAAAGAGATTTACAATTACATGTTAAAATCTATTGGTTCACTTCATCTAGATTTTCAAATTACCGCATTATCCTACCAAAATAATAAAATACAAAGGGTTAACCGGGATAGTTATAAAAAAAAATTAGATACATTAAAATTCTTTGTTGAAAATCAACAGAAAAAAGGAAATATTCGTGATGATGTTCCTGCAGGAAATATTGCTCAACTCTTAATCGGAGTATACACAGATATTGCAATGCAGTTGATTATTGGAATAGATAAAACTCAAGTTCATGAGTCATGGAAAAATTCATTGTCAACTATACTAGAAGAAAATCATAAGGATCAACAAAAAACATTGAATAAATATTTTTCAAATTAACTAAATAAGTGGAAGACCTTCTCCCTTCCATTTTCTAATCCCGCCTGAAAGATTATGTATATCCGTAAATCCCAATTCTATCATAATTTTGACAGCATTAGAACTTCTATGACCAGAGCGACAGTAAACCAAATATTTTTTGTTTCTATCCCTTTTATTAAGCTCAGATTTAAAAATCTGTGAATTATAATCTATATTCTCAGCACGGTCAATATGTGCCACAGAATATTCATCAGGAGATCTAACATCTAAAATAACAAATTCTAAGTTTGATAAATTTTTATTTATTAACTCATGAGCATCAACAGCTTTAATATCATTTTTTCTACTTTTTCTTAGACCAAACATGATGAATAACCTTTTATAATATTTATCAAATTAATAAGTTCTGTTATCAAAGTATACGTCTTTATTTTTGTTTCGAATACTTTTTACAATCATTATATATCTGGCAATGATTAAATATTCCTATAATTAATAGAATTATTTCATAGAACAATAATAGTTATTTTCAATTACGGAGAGTCATCATGGAAATAGATAGAATAAATTATTGGATTTCAAAAGTTTGTTACAAAGATAACCATATTCACAGCGTCAAAATATATAGGGATAGCGATTTGGCATATGGGCTAGAGGAAACATGGACCGAAGAAATGGTTGTGGATAAAATAAACAATGGTTATAATATCAGCACCATGATGAATAAGGATGGTAAATGGATAGCAGGAGCCAGAGTAAAAGTGGTGAACATAGGAGTAATCAGTTATATCCGAACAGATAAAGATGCATCAGCTGAAGATAATCTAGAAAATCTTCCAAAATTCTGTTAGAGTCTTTGAATAAATGCAAATAAAAAATCTATTTTTAGTATAAACGTTAAAATATTTAAAAAAAATATTATCTGGATGAGTTTTTTTTTTAGATGGATTTCTTTAAGAATTTTAAAGCGGGATCTGCCTCGGACTTGTTAGTCTTTGGTATCTATGAATATTCAGAGAATGGAAATTTGATGAAGCCATGAATATTACAATAAATATCAAAAATGTATCCAGATGAACCCATTATTATACTATAAAGGATGATCTAATCATGAGCTCCAAAAACAAAAAAAGCTATAGAATGCATGATAAAAGTGATCAAGATAAATTCTAATATGTTAAAGCGTGAAATACTAAATGAAATGCACATGTAGACCCAAATAAAATCAGGAAGCCATAGCATTTTAAAACCGCAGATTAGGGTTAGAGCTAAATGATGCTTGAAATGGTATAATAAGGGATATACATTTGACTATATTAAAAAGTATCAAGAATCATTAGCTCATACAGAACTTGAAGAACTAGGTGAAAATATTGAAAACAATTAAAAATACCGTTTAAAAAATTCAAGGCCTCTGTAATTAAAAAAAATTAAAAATATAAAAAAAGTAGGTAATGAAAAATTAAACAGGAATATCCTGCTAATTTTACATCATTGGTGGCATTCCGCCAGGCATTCCGCCCATACCTTCCATTCCACCCTCAGGTGCGCTGGTTCTTGTTGATGCTATCACATCATCGATACGTAGTATCATTTCAGCAGCCTCTGCAGCAGATTGTATGGCTTGTTTTTTAACCCTTTTAGGTTCTATAACGCCTGCTTCTTTCATGTCAGTTACATCACCGGTGAACACATTTAATCCCATGTATGGGGATTTTTCATGTGCGGATCTAAGATCAACTAATGCGTCGATGCTGTCGAGTCCTGCATTTTCTGCTAGTGTTTTAGGCACTACTTCTAATGCTGCTGCAAATGCACCTATTGCAAGTTGTTCCCTTCCACTGATGGTGTCTGCGTATTCTTTAAGTCCTTTAGCTATGGCTATTTCTGGTGCTCCTCCTCCAGCTACAACTTGACCGTCTTCGACTGTTGCTGCAACTACTCCAATTGCATCGTCAACTGCTCTTTCAACTTCCTCAGCAACATGTTTGGTACTTCCTCTGAGTATGATTGAAACAGCTTTAGGGTCTATACAGTCTTCTATGAATAGAAGGACTTCGTCAAAGATTTTTTTCTCGTAAACCTGTCCTGCAATTCCAAGGTCTTCGGTATTGAGATCGTCTAGGTTGGTTGCAACCCTGGCACCTGTTGCTTTTTCTAACCTTTCGATGTCAGATTTCCTGACTCTTTTAACTGCAAGTATTCCTGCTCTTGTTAGGTAATGCTGAGCAAGGTCATCGATACCTTTCTGACAGAATAAAACATTTGCTCCGCTTGCTATAACTTTGTCAACCATTTCCCTGATCATTTTTTCTTCTTGTTCTATGAATGCGTTCATCTGGGATGGGTCTGTGAGGTTTATTTTAGCATCGGTTTCTAGACTTTTAACTTCTATTGGGAATTTTAGAAGTGCTATTCTTGCATCTTCAACTATTTTAGGCATTGATGGGTCGAGCCTACCTTTGTCTATAACAACACCGTTGACTATTTGTGATTCTTCAACTGTTGCCCCCTGTATTCTGTTGATGTTAATGTGGTCTTTTTCAACAACACCGTCTTCTTCAACCATCTGAACAGCCTTTACAATAAGTTCTGCTAGTGGTCTTCGAGCTTTTTCAGTACCTTTCCCAGTCATTGCTGTCATTGCAATACTTTGGAGTGTTTTACGGTCTGATGCTTTAATTGATATTTTGTCGAGAATTTCTTGTGCTTTGATTGCTGCTTTTCTGTATCCCATTGAAATTACGGTTGGGTGTATTTCCATTTCAAGGAGGTCTTCAGCTTTTTTGAGGAGTTCTCCAGCTATTATAACTGCTGTTGTTGTTCCGTCTCCAACTTCGTCTTCCTGTGTTTTTGCTACTTCAACTAGCATTTTAGCTGCAGGATGTTCGATGTCCATTTCTTTAAGTATGGTTACACCATCGTTGGTTACAACAATGTCTCCTAGACCATCTACAAGCATTTTGTCCATTCCTTTAGGACCTAATGTTGTTCGTATGCTCTCCGCAAGTGCTTTACCTGCCATTATGTTCATTCTCTGAGCTTCTCTACCTAAAAGTCTCTGTGTACCTTCTGGTAATATTAAAATTTGCTGGCCTCCGCCACCTATATTTGCCACTATAATCAACTCCTTTATTTCTGTTTGTTATCTTGTTATGTATTTTATCAGTGGGTTAGAGGTTCTATAAATAGTTTGTGATCTTCCATATAATATAACAAGTTATTATACGTAATTATCCTTAAAAAACTATTAATAACTCTTTTTACCATCAATAAACCATAATTAGCCTATTACTCAATTTATCTATCATAATTCTATTTAATAAGAAAATTATGAATTTGAACTTTTTGATATTTATAAAAAAATTATAGATGAATTATATTATTCATCCTTAAATGATTCAATTGCACTGTCCACAACGTTTATAATTGCGGTTTTAAGTTTTTCATTGTTTCCATCCGTTACTATTGGAATGTTGTCGCAGTAAATAACTTCCAGTCCAGCTTCAAGAGCATCTCTTGTTGCCACATCCACTGCAGCAGCCTTTAACTCTGTTAACATAATATCTGCTGTGTCTATATATTTTTCAATATCTTTCTGTAATAATGGTCTGTTAGAAAGATGTGGTGTTGTTCCTACAACTTTACAACCGTAGAAATCTTCTAGGTGTTCACTTAGAACACTTTGAATCGAATTTGGTGCTGTAGTTGCAAATAGTACATTTTTACCTTTGACATTTCCAAGAGGTTTTGGTCTAAATACTGTTGATATTACAGTTGCAGAGGGATTTATTTCTTTAATATAATTTTCTATTCTTTCCACCTTTTCATTGCTTGCCATTGGTTCTTCGCACATGGTTATTACAACCAGATCAGCTAGATTTATTCTGAATGGTCCAAAGAATTTTTCAATGTTGATAATTGGCTGGTTTGCACCTACTAGTACTATGTGTTTGTTTGTTTTGATTGGGGGTATGGCTGCACCACTACCTTCCATGATAACAAAATCTGAATCCACATCATTTGCAAGTTCTGCTCCTTTTTTCATGTTGGTGATAAAAACATCTCCAACCATACCACCACCACATCGTCTGCAACCAATAGTTAATATACGGCTCATCAATGCATCTTCCCAATGGTCTGATGCTGCATGTACACCCTTATCTGATTGTTCCATCAGATACTGTGGAGTTATTTCGATCTTGTCACCGTGGACAATTTCGGGTTCAGCTGGACCGCCACGACCCATTGCAACAACACATGGATTGTAATTATTTTTATGTATTAATCTAGCTGCATATGCAGATACTGCTGTTTTACCGATTCTTTTACCTGTTCCTAATATTTTTACAGATGGTTTTTTCAATACATCGTGTTCGGTTATTGGGAAAAATTTAAAATCGGGTCCTTCATATGGGATACCCATTGAAAGCACAACTGTGGCTATTTTAAATCTTATTGAATAATCAACTATGGGCTCGTCTGAGAGATCCATAACTACATCTGCACTGTACTTTTCCACAGTGTCTGCTATTTTTTGATATGGTATATCATAATGATTTTCACCGAAGTATACAGGTCTTCCGAGTTTTTCAGCTATTCCTGCCTCTGAAGAGTCTCTTAACTTTTCTGTACCTCCAATAAATACTACTGCAACAACTTCGTTGTGTTCAAGACTGTCTAACATGTCAAGTGCAGATTTGGTTACAGGAAAGTAGTGTTCTCCATCCACCAAACATAGCATTCTTCTCAGGGTTTTCATTTTGATGCACTCCTAAAAAATTCTAAACAAATAAAATAATCCTAAATACATTAAATATTAATATTTTTGATTAGATTGATTAAATTAATATATAAAATCTTCTAAAAAATACTTTATAATTTGAATAATAAAAATTCAAACAAAATCTTAATTAACTAAATTATTGAAATAAAATCATAACTTTTGATGATATCTTATTAAAATTATAAAAATAATTAATTAGATTATCTTTTCCATTAATTTATAAATGGATCAGAATATTTATTTACATCTCAATTTTCTGGTTTTGATATCTTAATGCTCCATCATCTTGGAATTTAATAAGTTCTTTTTTAGATCTTTTAACCAATTCATTAAGACCATTTGAAATATTTGTTGTAGACGTTCCACCGTTATTGTTGGCTATTACTTCTGAAATAGCAGTTGAAAGTACAAAAATAGCATATTTATGTTCGGCTTTGGTCCTGTGTATATGATGGGGGCTAATATTAAGACAAATGTATTCTTTACACTCGTCTTTCACTGTGTATTCGTCTTCAAGATTCTTTAAAACGTATACCAGAAACTGATGTATTTGTATGAGCTCATCCTTGTACATTTTTACAGACACCTTCTCTTTAAGGATATTTGAATGAATCTATGGGCATGTTAAGTATACTCTGTAAAGTACCTCATTAAAAAAAGACATAAGGACTTGAGTTCTAATTTCAAGATATTCACATGCCTATGTTGTGTAAATTAAAATTGATTATCATCACACATAAAGGTTTTGAATGAAAATAATTATAAATATAAAAAATGGTGATTAATGTCACAATTGTATGTTTAGATACATATCCATTTCTAAAATGATGATACTTATCATAGTTTTTTTTTGTGCTGTTTTTATGTTCGATGCTAAGAATAATTGTTGGCAAGGATTAAATAATTATTAGTTAGATAAAACTCTATAATTATTTTTTTTGATATATATGTTTATAGGAATGTTTATTCATGAAACAAAACAGTAAAGATCGTTTTCATTCTGAATCTATGGCTAGTAGCTATGATCAAATGTGTCATTTAATGGTACCGGGATATAAATTCATGCAAGATACCCTGATTGACACTATAAAATTTGAAAATATTGGGAAAATAACACTTTTGGATTTGGGGGCTGGAAGTGGAATTTTAATAGAGAGAGTGTTGAAAGAATTTCCAGATTCCAACTGTATATATTTGGATTATTCAACATGAGTTCATGAATATAGCTAAGAAAAGATTAAACAAATATAGAGATAATGTAACATATATAAAATCTGATATTTGTGGTGATTGGGAATTAAAGATTAAATCAACGTCTAATATAATAATAATATCCTCCTCTGCAATTCATCATCTTTTAAATGAGGATAAAAAGAAATTGTACAACAGATGTTACCATGTACTCGAAGATGATAGTTGGTTTTTCAATATTGATGAAATGAAAACAGTGTACAACGATGCTTAATTACAGAGCCTCCATTATTGGATTTATCACACCGAAAAATTGAAGGAAATAATTCCAAACAATTTAAATAATGAATATGAAATGGTTATGGAAAAATTTGAGGGTTGGAAAAAAAGAACCTTGATCATATTGATTCACCTAAGGTTTAAGGTGATGACATCCATGAATCATTCTTAGTACAATTAGAATGGTTGAAAGATGCGAGATTTAAAGAAACAGATGTTTTCGTAAACTGTACCTTTGGAGTATGATTGGTGGGAAAAAATAATAAAAAGACCATAATTCATCCGTATACTAATATAATCAGATAATATTATCAGGATAAATATGTAGGAGTATTCCAACTAACTATAACAAGTTTCAACTTCTAGAATATCTAATTTTATTGATATAATTAATGGATCTGAATATATTTAGAGGAATAATATTCAAAATATTTTATGTAACAAATAAATATTTAACTTTAAGGAATCTAATAGTTGTGATAGGATGAAAATAATAAAATTAGAATATCAGGAAAACACAGAAGTATTCAATCGTTCCAAACTTGATGCAGAAGGTGTTATGGATACAGTTAAAAGTATATTATTGGCTGTTAAAAAAGATGGAGATACTGCACTCAGACAGTATACTAAAAAGTTTGATCATGTTGATCTGAATTTAATACGTGTTGATGATGATGTTATCAATAACAGTCTTAAAAATTTGGATGACAAATTGATCAAAGCTCTTGAAAAAGCAGCTAATAATATTGCAAAGTTTCATAAGGCTCAAATACCCGATGAATGGATGATTGAGGTGGATGATGGAGTAGTGGCCGGTCAGATTATCCGTCCGCTGGATAGTGTTGGTTGTTATATTCCTGGTGGAAGAGCTGTTTATCCTTCGACTATACTCATGACGGTCATACCTGCAAAAATTGCAGGAGTATCCCGAATAATATGTTGCACACCACCCCAGTCTGATGGAAGTGTTAGTGATGTCGTACTTGCTGCAGCTAAGGTTGCAGGTGCTACTGAAATATACAAAGTTGGAGGAGCTCAAGCAGTAGCTGCAATGGCATATGGTACAGAGACCATTCCAAAGGTTGACAAAATAGTAGGACCTGGAAATATCTTTGTTACAGCTGCTAAAAAATTAGTCTATGGTGATGTGGATATAGATTTTCCAGCAGGACCTTCAGAAGTCCTAATAATTGCAGATGAAACAGGAAATCCAGATTATATAGCTATTGATATGATGGCACAGGCAGAACACGACCCTAATGCTGCATGTGTACTTGTAACCACATCAGAAACACTTGGATTGAAGGTTGATCAAATAATCAATGAACAGTCTGTGCAGATGAAACGGAATAAAATCATTACAGAATCACTCGAAAAATATGGTCTAATCATCATAGCACCATCAATTGATGAAGCAATCAAATTTTCAAATAAATATGCACCAGAACATTTAATCATAATGACAGAAAATCCTGAAGAAGTAGTTAAGAACATAACTAATGCGGGGTCCATATTTTTAGGTGAATTAACCCCTGTATCTGCTGGTGACTATGGATCAGGCACTAACCATGTACTTCCAACATCAGGATGTGCAAGAATGTACTCTGGACTTTCAGCAGAATCATTCATCAAAAAACCAACAGTACAAAGATTAAATGATAAGGGAGTTATTAACCTAAATGAGATGGTGACAACATTAGCTGAATATGAAGGACTTTATGCACATGCAGAATCCTTTAAAAAACGTTTTAATAATGTTAAGAAATAATTATATAATATTTTTCATGTTATGAACAGGTAATATAAAATAGAATTATAATACCCTCCAACAATATATCTATAAAGATATAAGCTTGAAATGGTGTATTTCCCAAAGTATAATATACATATATCAAAAATATTATCATACTAAAGTTTGTATAATCGAATTTTACTCATCTAAATCATAATATAAAAAAAAGAACTTAATAATAAATATCTTAGAAGCTTATTTTAGGCTTTTTATAATTTTTAGAGGTGAATAACATTGACAGATTCATTAGAAAACTGCAGAAGAACCCATTACTCAAAACAGATAAAACCAGATATGAAAGAAGATGAAGTTGTTCTTATGGGATGGATCCATGAGATGAGAGATCTTGGAGGAATTATCTTTGTACTTTTAAGGGACAGGGATGGTGTATCTCAAATTACAGCCCCTTCAAAGAAGATTTCACCAGAACTCTTTGAAGAATTAAGAAAACTTAAAAAGGAATCTGTTATAGTGGTGAAGGGAAAGGTACAGGAATCAGGTAAAGCACCATGTGGTGTTGAAATCATACCAATCGAACTCAAATTATTGAGTGAATCTAAATTACCATTACCATTAGACACAACTGAGAAGACACATGCAGAAATTGATACAAGACTCGATTCTCGATTTATTGATCTTAGAAAACACAGTGTAAGTGCAATTTTTAAGATAAAAAGTAGAATGCTCCATTCGGTACGTAATTTTCTTGAAAGCCAGGATTATACAGAAATAAACACTCCTAAAATAGGTGCATCAGCTACTGAAGGTGGAACAGAACTCTTTCCAATCACATACTTTGAAAGGGAAGCTTTCCTAGGGCAGAGCCCACAACTTTACAAACAGATGATGATGGCATCAGGATTTGATAATGTATATGAAATTGCACCGATATTCAGGGCAGAGGAACATGATACATTACGTCATCTAAATGAAGTCACCTCTATCGATGTTGAAACAGCATTCACAGATGATGTT
>PMGM01000015.1 GCA_003158115.1 Methanobacterium sp. | reverse complement strand
ACCAGGATATACTAATCCATATTTATGGCCCGATACATTGATTGATCTTACTTGTTCCAATCTGAAATCCCAGAGTAAATCTGGATAAAGGAATGGTAAAATAAAACCGCCACTAGCACCGTCAACATGTATGGGTATATCCCATCCTTTGGTTTTTTTGATTTCTAATAATGCATCGTTGATATCTTCAATTGGATCCATCTGCCCTGTAAATGTTGTTCCAACAACAGCACCCACTGCAATGGTATTTTCATCTATTTCTTCGATAACATCTTGGGCTGTTATGGTGTAAATATCTTCACGTAATGGGATCAATTTTAGTTCGACATCGAAATATAGTGCAAATTTTTCCCAAACCGTATGAACATCTGCTCCCATTACAATATTTGGTTTATCAACTGGTTTGCCTTCAGCTTCCCTTCTTAACTTCCATGTCCATTTGTGTGCTAAAAGTCCTAGCATAATCGATTCGGAAGAACCTATTGTTCCACTTCCAACTGAATTACAATCTTCTGGTGCGTTGAACAATCTTGAAAGCATATTAATAACCCTATCTTGAATAACTTCCGTTTGAGGATATTCATCGTTGTCAACATAGTTCTTTCCAATACTTTCCATTATGAGCTTATCTGCTTCTGGTTCCATCCAAGTCGTTACAAAACTTGCAAGGTTTAGGGCAGGGTTACCATCTAAGTTAAGTTCATCGTGTATTATCTGGTAAGCAGCTCTAGCAGGCATACCTTCTTCGGGCATTTCATATTTAGGAACACTTTTTGCGAAGTAACGACTGCCGTAGGTAGTTGTATGTACCCTTTCAGATTCTTCCATTTCATCTAAATTTTTCTTGTTAGATAACATGTTATTCCCCCTTTTTTTATTAAATAAAATTTATAATCCCTAATTTTATCATCATTATCTATTCTTTATATATTCCTTCAAGTCATCAAGTTCTGATCTTAGTTCATCTATATTTTTATTAACTTCACTGATCCTGTCCAGTTCATCTAAACGTAATGTTATTGTGTCTAATTTTTCATCCACAGATTTTACTTTGGCACTGGTTTTTTCAGCTAGAGCCTCTGTACCTTTTCTAAATTTTTCAATTAAAGAGAAAGTAGCAACTGATGTCACTATACTGGTGAGTAATAAAGCACTGAACATGGAAATTACACCCATAAGCCTTCCTATACCCGTTACAGGAACTATATCTCCATAACCTACAGTGGTTATGGTTTGAAGAATATACCATATGGAATCGTCATAGGATGTGACTTCGGGATTTACACCATGTTCTACCATGTAAAAAACATATGTACAAAAGAAGAAAATTATTAAGAAGAATGCTAAGGCATAAACCAGCCTGGTTTTTTCATGGTACTTTATAACCTCTAAACCAACTTTTCCTGCAAACAAATAGAGAGCAAATATTTTGATTAATATTAAGATCTTCACGATGATTGTAGGATATAAAACACCAAAAAAATGGAATGAAATGAAATATATTGGTATTAAAACAATAAAATCGGACCAGTTATCATAAATAAATGTTTTTAGATTGGATTTACTGGTTTTAACTCTCCATAGAAATACAAATAATAATATAAAAGACACTACTAAATCGAAAGTACCCATATTCTCAAGTGTTATCGATTTTAAATTGGGAGAGAGTACTGTTAAAAAAAGCAAAATTCCATCCATCAATATTAGGAAAACCAATACAGCTTGCCATAATATGCCTGGTCTGTTACTCATCACTTTCATGATAGCTATTATTTCCTTTTGAGCATAAATCAGTTTATGTTCATGTTTTCAAAAATAACATAAAAATACTAACTAAATTAAATTAAAAAAAATAAAAAAATTTAATTCCTTATTTTATTTCTTAGCCTTTTTATCCCCAGATATATTTGCCTGTGAGATAATTTCAGGTGCAATTAACTCGATTATTCCTGCTATAATAAGGAATGCGCCAATTAATGCGGCTAAAACTAATTGATTGGCTGCAAATGTACCTATTATGGCAAATATAATACCAATAATAATACCTAAAACTCCGACACCCTTACCTTTAATTCCTTTACCTGATATAAGTGATTCTAATCCGGCTAAAACTAAAAAAAATCCAACAATATACAATGCTATGAATGAAAAGAATTGAAAGGCTTTAATATCTCCAATAAATACAATTCCCATCATTATAGCGAAAACTGCTACTATTAATCCGGCAACACCAGCAGCTATACTATTACTTTTTAAACTCTTAAATAAAATCCAGATACCCACAAATACTAATCCAATACCTGCAATGGCATTAACAGTAAAAACACTGATTAAAGGGAACACAATAACAATTAAACCTAATAAAATCCCTAAAATACCAATCATAACATTTCGTCCTTCTTCCATATTGATACCTCCACCATATTTTATTATAAAAAATTATTCCTCAATCGATATAATCAACCAAATAATATCACCTTAAATATTCATGATCTTAAGTTTATTACGCTATAATATTTTAATTGTTATGTTCTACGTTAAAATTCAACTAATCATCCAATACTTCAAAATCTTTTAGGAGTAAACTATCTAATTTTAAATAATTTCATCACATGTAGATAAATAGATATAATATATATTCCATATCTTCTTTGTAATATTTTTAGAATCATGAATTGATATTATATTATAAAATATTGTTGATTAAAAAAAAATTTATCAAATTATCTAAGGATTAATGGGTTGTTAAATGATAAGATATTTAATTTAAAGAAAATTTATTATTCATATAGAAACAATATAGTATAGTACAAAAAAATTAAAAATTGGGAGATGATTATAGATGGCAGATGAAAATCCTTTAGGTGAATTAATCATACCAGTAGAAGGTCTTTTAAAAGAAGAATTACAGGATGAAATTGAAGAAAGAATCTCATTTACAGTTGAAAACCTTTATCACCTTGACAATGAACTTGATGTATTTGTTCAACTAGTTCGAGATAATGTTGAGACTAATAAAGACTCTCCAGACAATCTTATGACTCTTTATAATTATTTAGACGAGATGTGGAGTGTACTTATTACAAACGACCTTCGTGATGTTCTACTCGACACACTTTCCATTGTACAGGAACGTAAACATGAACTTGAAGAAATACTCGAAGAGATAGAAGAAACTTTAGAAGCCCAAGAAGAATCACAGGATTAAATTATTATTGACCTAACAAGACCAAATATTATTAAAATTCCTGATAATGGGGATAGAACTAAATAATTCTATTTTTAAATATTTTTTTATGAGAAATTTTAGATCTAGTTTATTAAAAAAAATTGGAGTTGATGGTTTATGGAATTTAAAGAATTGTTAATGGCCAGATATGCAACTAAAAAGTTTGATGGTAAAATAATTGATGATGGTAAAATAGACCAGCTATTTGAGATGATTCGTTACGCACCATCTGCTTTAAACTTACAGCCATGGAAGGTTAAGGTAGTTACAGATATTGAAACTAAAAAGAAGTTATCTGCAGCATCAATGGAACAACCTCAGATTAACAGCTGCTCCCATCTACTTGTATTCTGTGCAGACACAGATCTAAATGGAAAAGCTCAGAAGATAACCCAGCTAATGAATAAAGTTGGTGTTCCAGAAGAAAATCTCAAACAATTCAAAGATGTCATGAATATATTCCTAAGTAACTACGACAACAAAACAGGAATAACCGAAGCACAGTACAATGTATTTATAGCAGCTGTAACAGCTATCTATGCAGCTAAATCACTTGGAATTGATTCATGCCCAATGCAAGGATTCAATGCTGAAGCATATTCAGAAATTCTTGATATTCCTCAAAGTATTGTACCAACCATTTTAGTGCCTATTGGATATCCTGCAGATAATCAAATGCCTAAATTAAGATTTGAGAAAGAAGAAATATTCTTTTAAATAAGAATATTATTTATTTTCCTTTTTTTAAGCTAATAAATTATGATATATTTTAATTCGATTTTCCTACCCCTTTAAAAACAATTCCTTTATCTATAAATTCTTTTTTATCTAATATTTCCCGATTACATATAATAACAAAATTCTTTACCATTTCTGGAGCTATTTGACGATATATCGTTATGATCCGTCATTAAGACAACACAATCACAATTAAAAATTTCCTCTAATTCAACTGGTTTTGCACCCATGTCACATATTGCAGAAATTATGTACAATAAAATGACTGTTCCATAGCATTATATATGGTACAGAATTAAATTTAAAACAACTATTTTTACAAGTTTGATGTGAACGATAGCAACATCTCAATTTTTTTATTGTTGGGAGTTAATGATTAATTTTTTGCATTAAACTCTAAAAAAAATGAGTATATATGGGAAGAGGTACATACTATATCTAATCTCTACTAAAACATGTTTTTAAGAGGGATTTTAAGCTTCTTTCGGTACTCAAATAGTAAAAATCATGCTAAATATTGATAGAGGGGTTTTGATCATTTGTAAAATGTCCCCCACATAGTATATAAGCCATGAAAACAAATATTAAAAGATGGAAAGAAAGCGTTTATCAATTTTCGTTCCGGCTTCAATATTATCTGAAACGAAAGATTTAAGAATAAAAACATATAAAATTGGTTTGATTGGAAGAGCTGCAGCCATATTCAAGGCTGACAGAATAGTTGTTTACAGCGATAATTCTGACAAAGAAGAGGTAAAGTTTATTAGTGATGTACTCACTTATATGAATACGCCTCAATACCTCAGAAAAAAGGTATTTCCTATAACACGGGAGCTCCGAAATGTCGGCATTCTTCCGCCACTTAGAACTCCTCATCACCCAACCGGAGAACTCATTGAAGGTGATTACAGGCAGGGATTGACATTAAAACGGACAAAGAAAGGTACCGTAGTTGATATTGGTGCTGATAGGCTTGCGCTCTGCAAAGAAAAACTAAGCGTAAACAAAGTTCTAAGCTTTAAGGTTGAAAAGCTTGGTAAAGAATTAATAATAGATCCTGATGTACCAGACTATTATTGGGGTTACAAGGTATTATCCACCAATAAAAATCTGTACGATAGCATACTAACATTGAAACCAGGACCAGATTTGGTTATTGGAACTTCAAGGTATGCGCAATCTATCACTTCTGTTTTAGAGGAAGTAAAAGATAAATTAAAGGGTTCCAAACACACAGCAATTCTGTTTGGTGGTCCTTATTCTGGCCTAGATGAACTTATTTCTGGCCCGAATGAAAAAGAAATTATAGATCTCGAAGTTAACACAGTCCCTTCACAGGGAACTAAAACTGTACGGACTGAAGAAGCAGTTTTAGCAACTTTATCTGTATTTAACTTGCTTTTAAACACTGATTAACTACTATTATTGTGTTTAAATGCTATAGATGTAGCTAATCAAATTTATCTGCGTTCGATATTGACGCAGTAATCAAATTTATCTGCGTTTAACTTGCTCTTAAACCAGATTTACAAAATATAACTCTGATATTTGGAAAATTAGTTTATTAAGGAGGTAAAATTATGAGTAGACATCACCAACCAAGAAGTGGATCAGTTGCATTTAGTCCTAGGAAAAGAGCAGCCAAGGAAACACCAAAAATAAGATCCTGGCCCGAAACCGAAGAAACTTGTCTCTTAGGATTTCCGGGATATAAAGTGGGAATGACCCATATAACCCTGCTCGACAATGTAAAGAACTCGCCAACTCAGGGAATGGAAGTAACTTCACCTGTAACTATTGTGGAAACTCCACCTGTTGTTGTACTAGGAATACGTGCCTATAGAAAGGATACACGTGGACTAAAGGCAATGACCGATATCATGGCATCTGGTCTTAACGAAGATCTAGCAAGGAAGATTACATTACCTAAAAAAGACGAAGCCGCAACAAAATTAGATGAATTAAAGGAAAAACTTGACGAAGTTGAGGATATAAGAGTGCTTATACACACAATACCAAGACTCACAAGTGTTCCAAAGAAAAAACCAGAAATACTTGAATGTGGAATAGGCGGCAAATCCATTGAAGAAAAACTCGAATTTGCACAAACTGTACTAGGAAAGGAAATCAACCCTGCTGACTCATTTTCTGATGGTGAACATATAGACACAATAGCCGTCACAAAGGGTAAAGGATTCCAAGGGCCTGTTAAAAGGTTCGGTGTCAGAATCCAGTACGGTAAAGCAGCAAGAAGTAGTAAAGGTCGTCACGTAGGTTCAATAGGACCATGGACACCAGCAAGAACCATGTGGACAGTTGCAATGGCTGGACAGATGGGATATCATAAACGAACTGAATATAACAAGAAGATCCTTAAAATTGGTGAAGCATCCCAGGTGGATGAAGTAAATCCTAAGGGTGGATTTGTTAAATATGGTCTTGTTAAAAATGGATTCGTTGTAATAAAAGGCTCTATCCCAGGACCATCAAAACGACTGGTTATGATGAGAAAAGCTGTAAGGCCAATAGGAAAACATAACGATGCACCTGACATTACATACATAAGCACAGCTTCAAAACAGGGAGTTTAAACTTAATAAAGAGTGATTTAAATGGAGAAGATCAAGGTTTATTCATTGGAAGGCGAAGTCGTCGAAGAGATTGAACTTCCTGAAATTTTCATGGAAGTATTCAGACCCGACCTCATAAAAAGGGCGGTTATATCATCACAAACAGCCAGGATACAGGCATGGGGAACAGACCCAAAAGCAGGTAAAAGAACAACAGCTAAATCATTCGGTTCAGGCCGTGGTGCAGCAATGGTTCCACGTGTTAAAGGTTCAAGACACCCTGCAGGTTCAAAGGCAGCATTTATACCACAGGCAACTGGCGGTAGAAAAGCACACCCACCTAAAACAGAGAGGATCATACACGAGAAAATCAACAGAAAAGAAAGAAGACTCGCAATAAGATCCGCTGTTGCAGCAACTGCAAACAGGGAAATGGTTGAAAACAGAGGGCACAGGATAGCCAATATTGACCAGATACCATTTGTTGTTGGTGATGAACTCGAAGCAATCAAAAGAACTAAAGATACTCGTGAAATATTCGAGAAATTAGGTTTAATGGATGATGTAACGAGAGCTAAAACAGGTCGAACAATAAGAGCTGGAAGAGGTAAAATGAGGGGTAGGAAATACAAGACTCCTAAAGGTCCCCTAGTGGTTGTTGGAGAGGATAAGGGTATAAGCCTCGGTGCAAGAAACCATGCTGGTGTAGATGTAGTTGTTGTAAACAACCTCAACGCAGAACTACTAGCTCCTGGTACTCATCCTGGTAGACTCACTATTTACACAAAATCAGCTGTTGAAAAGTTAGGAGAACTTTTCAAGTAATCAAAAGAGGTAGTGAAAATGGATCCTTACGCAGTAATATTAAAACCACATCTAACAGAAAAGAGTATGAATTCAATTGATCAAAAGAATGAATTAACCTTTGTAGTTCGTAGAACTGCCGACAAACCACTGATAAAGACCGCATTTGAGGATCTTTACGCAGTTAAAGTTGAAAGGGTTAACACCCAAATATTAAAGGGTCAAAAACTCGCTTATATTAAACTCGCCGCTGAACACAGTGCAGAGGATATAGCAGTTAAAATGGGAGTATTCTAAGGGTATTATTATTATCATACCAATATCATGTTAAATCCGATTAACGGACACTTAACACCCCAACGGAGGAAATAAAATGGGAAAACGATTAATAATCCAGAGAAGAGGAAGAGGAACTCCTACTTACAAGAGTGCATCACACCGATTCAGGGGAAAAATTGCCTACAGATCATACGATGATCTAGAGAAGGAAGGATGCCTGAAGGGTACTGTAAAAGATATTATACACGACCCAGGTAGGACAGCCCCTGTGGCATTAGTAAAATTTGAAAATGATGAAAAAAGTCTTATTTTAGCACCTGAAGGAATACAAATTGGTGATGAGGTTGCATGTGGTATTTCAGCACCAATCACCCCTGGTAATTCATTACCCCTTGCAGAAATTCCTGAAGGTACACCACTTTACAACTTAGAAAAACATCCAGGTGATGGCGGAAGATTCGTCAGATCATCAGGAACTTACGCTTCTTTAATAACACACGATGTTGGTAAAGCAATTGTTGAATTACCATCAGGTGAATTAAAGGCATTCAACCCTCGCTGTAGAGCCACCGTAGGTGTAGTTGCAGGTGGAGGAAGAAAGGAGAAACCATTCCTGAAAGCAGGAAACAGGTATCATGCCCTTAAAGCCAAGGGTAAGAAGAATGTTAGTGTTAGAGGAGTTGCAATGAACGCAGTTGACCATCCACACGGTGGAGGAAACAGGCAGCATCCTGGTAAACCTACAACCATCTCAAGACACGCACCACCAGGAAGAAAGGTTGGTTCAATAGCAGCTAGCAGAACTGGTAGAAGGAGATAAATACCTCAAATATTTTTTAAATATTATAAATAAACGGATATAAACGGATTAGGAGGAGACTAATTGGCAAGAAAAGTATTCAATTATCGCGGTTACACATTGGAAGAACTGCAGGACATGCCTTTGGACAATGTTATACAACTATTACCATCAAGGCAGAGAAGATCCCTTAAACGAGGATTTTTGCCTAGGCAAAAGAAGGTTCTCGAGAAAATAAGGAAGATTAAAAAAGAAGGACCTAGACAGGATGGAAGACCTCAGATTATTAAAACTCATTGCAGGGACATGATTGTGCTTCCTGAAATGGTTGGAATGACCTTTGGAATTTACAGTGGAAAAGAATTTATCAACGTGGTTATCCAGCCAGAAATGATTGGATGTTACTTCGGTGAATTTTCAATCACTAGGCAGAGAGTTCAGCACGGAGATCCGGGTATGGGCGCAACAAGATCATCCATGTTCGTACCGCTTAAATAAGGAGTTATTACAATGGCGAAGATCAAATACGCTTATCAGGATGAGTACACAGGAAAAACAGCTAAAGCTAATGGGAAAGCTCTTAAGATTTCCCCTAAGCATTCTGTTGAGATATGCCGTACCATAAGGGGAATGCACCTCGACGATGCTAAAGAGTTTCTCCAAGAAGTTATGAGAAAGGAAACTCCTGTACCATTCAAAAGACACAACAAAAAAGTAGGACATAAAAGAGGAATTGAAGGATGGCCGACAGGACGTTATCCTATTAAAGCAGCTGAACAAATACTTCAGGTGTTGGAAAACGCTGAGGCAAATGCAGAGTACCAGGGTCTCGAAACTGAAGACCTTAAAATAGTACACATATCCAGCCACCGTGGTTATATCATACGTGGATGGACAGCTAGGGCATTCGGAAGGGCAAGTCCTTTTAACACACCAACAACCCATATACAAGTAGTTTTAGGGGAGGATTAGATCCAATGATTGAAAAGGATTTCGTAACAGAAGGACTAAAAAGAACAAGAATCGACGAATACCTTGAAAGCGAGCTTGAAAGAGCAGGCTATGGTGGAATGGAGATTCAAATAACACCTCTCGGAACTATGGTTGTTGTTTACGCTGAAAGACCAGGTATGGTTATAGGTAGAGGTGGAAAAACTGTTCGAAGTATAACCCAAAGCCTTAAAACTAGTTACGGTCTCGAAAATCCTCAAGTTGAGGTTAAAGAGGTCGAAATACCTGAGCTTAACCCAAAGATAATGGCACATAAAATAGCTGCCATGCTCCAGAGGGGAATGCATTTCAGGAGAGTTGCTTACACTGCACTACGTAGAATCATGGGTGCAGGAGCCCAGGGTGTTGAAGTAACCATCTCTGGAAAGATAAGGGGTTCAAGATCTGCAGTTGCTAAATTTTCAGACGGTTACATTAAAAAATGTGGAGAACCTGCAACCAGATTTGTTAGACAGGGTTTCGCTACAGTACAGCTAAAACCGGGTGTTCTCGGAATTAACGTCAGAATTATGCCACCAGATGTGGTTTTACCAGATAAGGTTGACATTTTAAAGATTGAAATTGAAAAACCTGTTGTTGAGGAAGATATTTTAGAAGTAGCATCAGCACCAGAAAAAGTTGAAACTGTTGAAAGTGTTGTAGAAGATATTGTTGAAGAAGCAGCCGAAGAAGCAGCTGATGCAGACATCCTTGAAGAAGTTATTGAGGAAGCTGAAGAAACATCTGAAGAACCTGAAGAGGTTGTAGAAGAAACATCTGAAGAACCTGAAGAAGTTGAAACAGAACCGGAAACCACTGAAGAAACAACAATAGAAGAATCTGAAGAACCTGAAAAGGAAGAAGCAGAATCTGAAAAAACTGAAGAAGCTCCAGTAGAAGAGGATAGTAAACCCAAAAAAGTGGATGAAGCTGAAGTTCAGGAAACTCCAGAACCAGAAGAAACCACAGAAATAGCCGATAAATCAGATAAAATATAATCTGTGTGAATCTATCACAAATTATAAAAGGATGTTAGAGAAATGGTAATATTAAGAAGCAAGGAAATACGGGTAATGGAGATGGATGATATCCAGAAAAAACTGGATGAACTCAGGGCAGAGCATGCAAAAAACATCTCAAAAAGTGCAGCTGCCGGTGTTTATGAAAATCCAGGAAAAATTAAGGAACTCAAACGGACGATCGCACGTGTCCTTACCATAATGAACGAAAAACAGCAGGAGAAATAAAATCGATGAAAGTCTGTGAGATATGCGGTCTTCCTGAAGAACTTTGCGTCTGCGAGGAGATAGCCAGAGAAATCCAAAAGGTTAAGGTCTATACAGTTAGAAGAAGATTCGGAAAACTTATGACCATCGTTGAAGGTATAGATGAGCACGATATTGATATTAAAGAATTAACAAAGGAACTTAAGGCGAAATGTGCCTGTGGAGGAACAGCCAAAAAAGGTCAGATAGAACTTCAAGGTGACCATAAAAGAAGGGTCAAAGAAGTTCTAGCTAACATGGGCTTTTCTTCAGACACCATCGAAATTAAAGATAGGGAAGATAGAGGAAGGAAAAGACGTAGATAAAAACATGGAATTTTTCCATGTCTTTTGTACGTCACCATCCATAGGATCTTTATCGGTGGAACAATGATCACTCCACAAAACATATTCCGGCATGAATTTGTGGGACTGGAAGTCGAAGTTGTAAAAAGTTCGCATAAAGGTTTCACAGGGATCAAGGGAGAAGTTGTAGACGAAACAAAGAACACCATCAAGGTGGAGGATGTTGAGGGATGTGAAAAAATCATTCCAAAAAACGTTGCAACCTTCCGCTTCACACTGCCAAGTAATGTAGTTGTTGAAGTCGACGGCAGGATTATCGTTGCTCGACCCGAAGACAGGATTAAAAAGAAATTCAGAAAGTACTGATGAGGTATACAATCAACTTGTATAACAAACTCACAGCACATACCATAAAAAAAATTCAATATAATTTTAAATTATATTATAAAATAAAAGGACATATTAGGTGATAAAATGGTTGGTATCGATGTTAAAGAACCAAAAGTAGAATGTGAAGATCCCAACTGCCCATTTCATGGAACCCTCCCTGTGAGGGGTCAAATTCTTGAAGGAATCGTTACTAGTGATAAGGCAGAAAGGACCATTACAGTAGAAAGGAGTTATTATAAATTCATTAGTAAGTACGAAAGGTATGAAAAGCGAAAATCAAAGATAAGCGCTCACAAACCCGACTGTTTAGATGTTAAAATTGGAGACTCTGTAAAAATTGCAGAATGCAGAGCTTTAAGTAAAACCAAACATTTTGTACTTGTAGAAGTTAAGGGAGAAGAGTAATATGAAGGCAATTACCTCCAACGTTACAAAAGCACTCCCAATAGGTGCAAGACTCCAATGTATCGATAATACCGGTGCAAGGGAAGTTGAAATCATAGCTGTCAAAGGTTACAAGGGTGTTAGAAGAAGGTTAGCACCTGCAGGTGTCGGTGACATGATCGTTATCTCTGTTAAAAAAGGTAGCGTTGATATGCGAAAAGAGGTCACAACCGCAGTTGTAGTCAGGCAGAAAAAAGAATTTAAAAGGCCTGACGGATTAAGGATCAAATTTGATGATAACGCCGCAGTAATAGTAAGTCCTGAGGGTGTGCTTAAAGGTTCAGAAATAAGAGGACCTATAGCCAAAGAAGCAGCTGACAGATGGCCTGCTATTGGAAGTGCTGCCAGTATAATAGTTTAAATTTAAATAGGTGAAATATATGTCAACACAGCCAAGAAAACAGAGGAAATATATTCATAAGGCACCATTACACATACGCCACAAATTAATGAGCGTATTACTGAGTGAAGAACTCAGGGAAGAGTACCATAGAAGATCTCTTCCTGTGAAAAAGGGTGACACAATTAAGGTTATGCGTGGAGATTTCAAGGACCACGAAGGTAAAATCGAAAAAGTGGACCTTAAAAATTATCGTGTCATGATCGATGGTATGTCTGTACAGAAACCTGATGGAAATAAGGTTTTTCATCCTGTTCATCCATCAAATGTAATGATATTAGAACTCGAATTAGAAGACGATGAAAGAAATGATATACTAGAGAGGGAGGGATAATATGGCAAACATGGGATCAAGAAAACATCTTAAACGATTCAAATCACCAGTGCACTGGCCCATTCACCCTAAAGAGGATAAATGGACTGTAAAACCAAGTGCAGGCCCACACGCTATAGATGATTCCTTACCACTCCTTATAGTTGTAAGGGATATCCTCAAGGTTGCAGATAATGCAAGGGAAGCAAAGATAATCATCAACAACGGTGATATCCTTGTGGACGGCCGTGAAAGAAAGGATTACAAGTTTCCAGTGGGATTCATGGATGTTATAGAATTACCAAAATCTGAAAAGGTTTACAGAGTACTTCCAGACCACAAGGGTAGGCTTGTTTTACATCCTATAGCTAAGAAAAATGCAGAATTTAAACTCTGTATGATCACAGATAAAACCACCATAAAAGGTGGAAAAACACAACTCAATCTTCACGATGGAAGAAACTCCATAGTTGATAAAGAATACAGCTCTGGAGATGTTATTGTTGTGGAAATACCAGATCAAACAGTTACCGATCACATAAAATTCGAAAGTGGTACAGTCGGACTCATAACCGGTGGTAAACACATAGGAGAACTTGGTAAAGTTAAAGAAATTAACATAACCAGGTCATCCAAACCCAACACCGTTGAGATTGAGACAGACGATGGAACATTCCTAACACTTGCTGACTACGTTTTTGTTCTAGGAAAAGATGAGCCAGTTATTTCACTACCTGGGGGCAAATAAATGAACCAGATGGAAGGCGTGAAAATAGCAAAGGCAACCGTGAACATTGGTGTCGGTGAAAGTGGAGAAAGACTTGCAAGAGCTGAGAATTTAATCGTAAATATTACCGGTCAAAAACCAGTAAGAACCATCAGTAAAGTTACCAACCCTGAATTTGGAATCAGAAGGGGACAGCCAATAGCATGTAAAGTAACACTTAGACATGAAAAAGCAGAAAAAGCTGTTAAAATGGTTCTAGATGGTATTGGAAATAGATTAAAAGCCAGCCAATTTGATATGCAGGGCAATGTGTCATTCGGTATAGAAGAACACATTGATATTCCAGGAATGCGTTACGATCCGGATATAGGTATATTTGGAATGAATGTTGCAGTAACCTTTGAAAAACCAGGTTACAGGATTAAAAGAAGGAAAATCCAGCATCAAAAAATTCCAAATAAACACCAGGTCACGAAGGAAGAAACAATGGAATTCATGAAACAAGAATTCCATGTTGAGATAGAATAGGTGATAAATTGCCAAGAAAATACGGAAAAGCTTCAAGGAAATGCAGCAGATGTAATGATCATTCGGCTTTAGTTAGAAGATACAATCTTATGTTGTGCAGACAATGCTTCAGAGAACTTGCAGCTAGAATTGGATTTAAAAAATATAACTAAGAGGTGTATAGTTTGACTCTTATGGATCCTCTCGCAGATGCTCTTACAAACATGAGAAACAATGAGTTGCAGGGAAATAGTAGATGTAAAATCTCACCTGCATCAAAAATGATTGGTCATGTTTTAAGGACAATGCAGACTGAAGGATATATCGGTGAATTTGAATTCGTTGACGATGACAAAGCAGGACAGTTCATGGTCGAATTAGAAGGAAATATAAACAAATGCGGTGTAATAAAGCCAAGACACGCCGTTAAAAAAGATGAATTTGAAAAATTTGAAAAGAGGTTTCTACCATCCAAAAACTTTGGTACCATTATATTAACAACCCCCGAGGGCATTATGACTCACAGGGAAGCCAAAGAAAAAGGTATTGGCGGTAGATTACTTGTATATGTTTACTAAGGTGATAAAATGGCTCAAGTAACGATTCTTAGGGAGGAAATCCCGATTCCGGAAGGAATAGATGTCATGGTCGATAAAGAAGTGACTGTTAAAGGATCTAAGGGAATGCTAACAAGGGACTTCAACAACAAAACCATCATGGTTAAAGTAGAAGATGATAAGGTGGTTGTAGAAGCACGTTTCCCTAAAAAGAAAGACAAAGCCATGTTAGGTACCATCAGATCCCACATAGATAATATGATTATTGGATTAACCGATGGTTTTACCTATAATATGAAAATTGTTTACGCTCATTTCCCAATGACCGTTAAAAAAGCTGGAAACAGAATAACTATCGAGAACTTCCTGGGTGAAAGACATCCAAGATCAGCTAAAATAGTTGGGGATGTTAAAGTTCAGATAAAGGGTGACGAAGTTATTGTCAGCGGAATTAACAAGGAACATGTTGGGCAGACAATGGCCAACATGGAACAAGCAACAAAAATTAAGGGAAGAGACCCAAGGGTGTTCCAGGATGGAATATACCTTGTTAGCAAGGAATAAACGGTGATCCCATGATGATAAGAAAAACCAAAAAACCAAACTTTAAAAGACAAGAATGGTTCAGGTACAAAAAACTCGGGGAAACATACAGGAAACCCAAGGGTAAAACAAGTAAAAGAAGAAGGTACGAGGCACGTAAGCCTGCTATGCCATCTATCGGTTACAGAACCCCAAGAAATTTAAGGGGACTTCACCCTTCAGGATACCAAGATGTTCTTGTTAAGAATATTGCAGAACTTGAAGATCTGGATCCGAGCACCCAGGCAGGTAGGATCAGTTCCACTGTAGGTACCAGGAAAAAGATAACCATGCTTGAAAAAGCAAGAGAACTTAAAATAAAAATCTTGAACAAAGGGCTTTAAACCCATTAATGGTTTAAGGAGTTATTTAACCATTTTCAGAAATTTGAAACTGTTTATAAAACCATAACTTTATGGTTCAAAAACAGTGAAACTGAAAATGTTCTTATATTAAATAACCAGCAGCATTGCAAGGGAAAAGATTGGACAAATTCATAATAAATTTTGATGAATTTGTAAAAAAGCAAGAGGTCGTATTAAACGGCTGAGATTCAAAAAATCCTGAAGATCAATGGAAAAAATTTCATGGAAAAAAATTTTCAGGTAATTGTTGATCAAACTTTAAGGTTTGATGTGGAGGTTTCTTTATGAATCTTACTACTCAAAAGAGATTAGCTGCAGACATACTCAAAGTCGGAGTAAACAAGGTCTGGATAGACCCTGAGACTGTTGAGGAAGTATCACGGGCTATTACTCGCGAAAGTGTTAAACAGCTAATAGACAGCGGAGCCATAAAAGCAAAGCCGAAGAAAGGAATAAGCAGCTTTAGATCAAAGAAAATAGCGGAACAAAAAAGTAAAGGAAGAAGGAAAGGTAGGGGTAGCATTAAAGGAGCTAAAGGAGCTCGTAACCCTAAGAAAAAAGCATGGATGACAACGATAAGGGCTCTCAGAACTGATTTGAAAGATATGAGAGAAAACAGGGAAATTAATAAAACTTCCTATCGTAAACTTTACAGAATGGCCAAGGGTGGAGCCTTCAGGAGTAAATCCTATATGAAGACCTACGCAAGGGACCATGACTTGCTCAGATAAGACGGGGGAATAAAAATTGGCACACGGATCAAGATATAAACTCGCATTTAAAAGAAGAAGAGAAGGTAAAACTGATTACAGGGCAAGGCTAAACCTTATAGGGTTAGACAAATCCAGGCTCGTTGTAAGAATTACCAATCAACATACTATAGCCCAAATAATTAACGTTAAAGTGAATGGAGATGAAACAGTTGTTTCGGCACATTCAAATGAACTTAAAAATATGGGATGGCTTGGAAGCGGTAAGAACACTTCTGCAGCATATTTAACCGGATTTTTACTCGGTAAAAAAGCTCTTAAAGCAGGAATTACTGCTGCTGTACTGGACATAGGAATCAAATCATCCACCAAGGGTGCAAGAATATTTGCAGCTCTCAAAGGAGCCGTAGATGCAGGACTAAAAGTACCGCACGGCGATGTAATCCTACCTCAAGAAGATAGGATAAGAGGAGAACATGTTGCAGCATACGCTGAATCCCTAAGTGATGACGAGGTGGAGAAAAAATTTTCACAGTACATTAAAAATGGACTATCTCCAAAAGATCTCCCTGATCATTTTGATTCAATAAAACAGAAGATTGAGGAAGGGGTATAATGGCAAATAATTACACTAAGGAAGAATTTATACCTAAAACCCAACTCGGGCATATGGTTAAAGACGGTAAAATAACTGATATTGATGAGATCTTCGAGAAAGGTCTTCCAATTATGGAACTCGGAATAGTAGACACACTACTGCCCGATCTTGAAGAAGAAGTCATGGATGTTAACCTAGTGCAGAGAATGCACAAGTCAGGCCGAAAAGTTAACTTCCGAGTTATAGTAGCTGTTGGAAATAAAAACGGTTACGTGGGACTTGGACAAGGTAAAGCTAAAGAGGTAGGACCTGCTATAAGGAAAGCAGTTGACAACGCCAAATTTAACATAATAAAAGTTAGAAGAGGCTGTGGAGACTGGGGTTGTGTATGCGGTAGAACACACACAGTACCTTTCAAAGTAGAAGGTAAAAAAGGAAGTGTTCGTGTCACACTAATACCAGCACCTGGTGGAGTTGGTCTTGCAATTGGAAACGTTGGAAAAACCATACTTGGACTTGCAGGTATTGATGATGTATGGTCACAGACAATGGGCCAAACACAAACAACCATAAACTTTGCAGGAGCAGTTTTTGAAGCATTAAAAGAACTGAGCAAGGTTAAAGCAACATCCAGAGACCTTAAAAATCTAGGATGTACAGTATAATCAAGGTGATAACATGATCGCAGCAGTAAGAGTTAGGGGCAGAACCGGTGTTAAGAAAGGTATTCAAGACACCATGTCCATGTTGAAACTCACAAGAATTAACCACCTAGTCTTCCTACATGAAGATGCTACATATAAGGGCATGCTCATAAAGGCAAAAGACTACATCACCTGGGGAGAAATTGACGTGGATACAGTCTCTCAGATTATAACCAAACGTGGAAAACTCTCAGGTAATGTTAAGGTTACAGAAAAATATATTAAAGAGAACACAGACTACTCATCCATTGAAGAGCTTGCAAAAGCTGTTTCAGCTGGAGAAGCTAGTGTTGAGGACGCTGGAATTAAACCCGTTTTCAGATTACACCCTCCACGGAAAGGTTATGAAGCAACCAAAACAAGCTTTAAAGAGGGAGGAAGTCTGGGAAACAGAGGAGATATTAACGAACTTGTAAGTAAGATGATCTAAAATAACCTTTATTAAATAGGTTTACAATATATTAGATCTTCTACTACAATTTTTATTTAATATGATATTCCAATATTTTTACCAGAATTTCTACTTACAAATATCATCAAGGTGATTTAATGATAAGAAAAACAAGGAAAGTATGCAAATTACGAGGTTCACGAACTATGGCAGGCGGCTGTTCCAAAAATAACAGAGGCGCAGGTCATAGGGGTGGAAAAGGTATGGCTGGTGGGCATAAACACCACTGGACATGGATGGTTAAATACGATCCAGACCACTTCGGTAAATACGGTTTTAAAAGACCACAAGGTACCACCTTTGAATATAATCCAGTAAACGTTGATTTTCTCGATGAAAATTGCGATGAACTAGTAACCAAAGGATTAGCAACAAAGGATAATAATAAAATAGTGATAGATGTAACTGCTATGGGTTACAATAAAGTTCTAGGAAAGGGTAGGATAAACAAAGCATTAGTTATAAAATCCCCTCAGTTTTCCCAATCAGCACTCAAAAAGATTGAAAAAGCTGGAGGAGAAGCTGTAACCCTTTAATTGAATTTTTTAAATTATAATTGTGGGCAAGGAGTTGAAGGTTATTTCATTGAGAGATATTATACAACCAATTTTCTCATTGTTACCCCAGGTAGGTTCACCTAGCTATAGGGTACCATTTAAGGAAAAATTGAAATGGACAGGTGTAATTCTGATTTTGTATTTTGTACTTACTCAGGTTGCACTTTTTGGACTTAGTTCAACTGCAGTTGACCAATTTGCGTCATTGAGAGCAGTTCTGGCAGGTAACTTCGGTTCTATAATAACCTTAGGTATCGGGCCAATTGTATCAGCATCAATTATACTGCAGCTATTAGTTGGAGGTAAGATAATAAATCTTGACCTTTCAAGACCCGAAGATAAAGCATTTTTCCAAGGAACCCAGAAACTCCTTGCAATTATATTTACACTGTTTGAGGCATCGGTACTTGTACTTACAGGAGCACTGCCAGCAACAGCACCAGGATTTGAATGGATCCTAATTCTACAGATAACCATTGGAGGAATATTGATAATATTCCTTGATGAAGTAGTTTCAAAATGGGGATTTGGTAGTGGTGTAGGACTCTTCATTGCAGCCGGTGTAGCAGAACAAATAGTAGTAGGATCATTAAACCCGTTAACAACGCCAGGAGGTCAGGGACCTGCAGGTGCCATACCAGGATTCATATATTCCTTAACAACTGGTCAACCAGGATTTTATCTGCTCTTACCTGTACTGGCAACCATAGTGGTTTTCCTAGTTGTTGTTTACGCAGAGAGTATGCGTGTTGAAATACCATTATCTTATGGTGGTGTTAAGGGGGCAAGAGGTAAATATCCCCTTAAATTCATATATGCCAGTAACATGCCCGTTATATTAACCAGCGCACTACTTTTAAACGTGCAGCTGTTTGCAGCCATGTTCCAAAAACTTGGATTTCCAATTCTTGGAACAATAACAAATGGCAAGGCAATAAATGGAATTGCATATATATTGACACCACCTAATGGTCCGAGTACACTATTTACTCAACCATTAAACGTACTGATCTACGCAATTGTATTCATAGCATCTTGTATACTATTTGCTGTACTATGGGTAGAACTGAGTGGTATAGGACCTAAACAGGTTTCAAAACAGTTACATGGAATGGGTATGCAAATACCCGGACACAGAAGCAGTAGAGCACACTTTGAAAAGATACTCAAGAGATATATACCAGCCATAACCGTTCTTGGAGGGGCATTTGTTGGATTCCTTGCCTTTGGAGCAGATCTTACAAGCGCTCTTGGAGGAGGTACAGGTGTTCTACTGACAGTTGGTATTGTATACAAATTATACGAAGAAATTGCTCAGGAACAGCTTATGGACATGCATCCAATGCTTAGGAAGTTTTTAGGTGATTAAATGAAAGTTGTTGTTATTGCAGGAATTCCAGGATCAGGAAGCACAACAGTGCTTTCTAAAGTTTTAGAAGAACTGGATTATCTGCATGTGAATTATGGAGATGTTATGCTAGAAATAGCAAAGGATGACGGTCTGGTTGATAACAGGGATGATTTAAGGAAACTTTCACCAGATATTCAGAAGGAAGTTCAGAAGAATGCTGCACAAAGTATAAGAGAGAAGTCCAAACAAAGTAACATAATCGTTGATACTCATTGTACAATAAATACTCCATCAGGATTTTTACCCGGACTACCCAAATGGGTTCTTGATCAGCTTAAACCAGACATGTTTATACTTCTAGAGGCTGATGGGGATGAAATTCTAAAAAGACGTATCAGTGACACAACCAGAAACAGGGACTCAGAAAGACTGAAGGATATTGAACTCCATCAGGAAATGAACAGGGCCGCATCAATGGCTTACGCAGTTCTTACTGGTGCAACTGTTAAGATCATCGAAAATCATGATAACAAAGTAGATGAAGCAGTTGACGAAATGGTAAAAACATTAAAATAATATGATAGAGAGGAATTAAAAAATGGACTTATCAATTCTCAATACAATCTTAAACCCTATACTGAACCCCCTTATACACCTTGTTCACGATCCTAACAATCCGTTCTTTGGTTCAATCATAGGAGTTTTTATAATAGCACTTTGTGTTTCATTTGTTATTACACTTGCAAACAAATTACTGGTTGACCAGGATCGTCTAGCATTTATCCAGAAGGAAATGAAGGGATTTCAGGGTGATATGATGAAGGCCCAGAAATCTGGAGATCCCAAGGCTATGGCTGAGATGCAGAAGAAACAATCAGAGTTTATGACACTTCAGAAGGAGATGATGCTTAACTCGTTTAAGCCAATGATCGTGACCTTCGTACCCATAATCATTGTATTCTACTGGATGGCTCAGAACCCTGCAATAAACCATATATACCTTAACATGCCGCACATTCCATTTTACGTGCTATTGGTGCCTATATTCCATACATTCTACCATCAATCTGCTGGTGTTCCATTCTTTGCAATTGAATGGCTTGGATGGTACATACTGTGCTCATTTGCATTGTCACTCATCTGGAGAAAATTGTTAGGACTTAAAAGTGCAGCACTCTAGTGTTAGGTGTAATAAATTTCTACACCCGAAATTAAAGATACAAAATTTCACAAATATTTAACCAGTATAACTGATTTGACAATAATATTGCGAGTAAAAAAGATTCCTAAGAATTTGGATGTATAAAAAAAATTTTATATTTCCATTTCATGAATTGAGATTAAAATTTACTTGCTTTATAAAAAATATAATTAAATAAAATTTTAGGAGATGTGTGTATGCCCGAAGGAAGGTACAGATCTAGATCATACAAAAGAACATTCAAGAAAACTCCCGGAGGAGAAACAGTTCTTCACTACAAGAGGAAAAAACCATCTAAGCACATATGTGCTGAATGTGGTAAGGAACTTAACGCTGTTCCGAGGGGAAGACCGTACGAGATTAGAAAACTGTCAAAGACTAAGAGAAGACCTAACAGGCCTTATGGTGGAAACCTCTGTACAGAGTGTTCACGCCGCCTCTTCAAATCAGAGGCAAGGTTGTAATGATCATCACCATCGGTGGTCTGGCAGGTAGCGGCACAACAACTGCTGCAACGATCCTGTCGGAAAAACTTCACATTCCATACCTGTCAGCAGGCGAAATATTTCGACAAATGGCTGATGAAAGGGGCATGGACATACTGGAGTTCGGTAAATTCGCCGAAGGTAACGATGAAATCGACCTTGAAATTGATAGAAGACAGGCACAGTTAGCTAAAGAAAAAAAAGATTTAATTGTTGAGGGTAGACTTTCAGCATATTTTGTTGAAGCTGACCTTAAAATTTGGTTTGTTGCACCAATTGATATCCGAACAAATAGGATATGTATGAGGGAAGATAAAACCATTGAAACCGTTAAAAAAGAGATTGTTACAAGAGGAAAAAGCGAAGCCACCCGTTATCATGAGATACACGGAATCGATATAGGTAACATGGAAGTTTATGATCTAGTTATCAACAGCCATAGTTTCCAACCCGAAGGCATAGCAGAAATTATATTAAAAGTTACTGAGGTGATTTCATGCCAGCAATAGAAGTAGGAAGAATATGTGTTAAAATAGCAGGAAGGGAAGCAGGCGAGAAATGTGTTATCGTTGAAGTCATAGATGACAAATTTGTTGAAGTAGTTGGAACAACTATGAAAAACAGAAAATGCAACATAAAACATCTTGAACCAGTTGAACAGACAATGGAAATAAAAACAGAAGATGTTGAAGAAATTAAAAAAGAACTTGAAGCTGCATTAGCTTAATTAAGTTTTTATACGATGTTGAAAAGAATATAATACAGGGTTTTCTAGATAATTTATCTATTTAACCTAATTTAATTATTTATAATATAAAATGAATAATATCAACATCTTAAAAGGTCATTTAATGACAGAACTTCTCATAAAAGCCGAAGGCGAAACAGATCCATACTTTGGATACAGACCTGACAAGCGACCAATAGCAGAACACATCTCTAAGGGAGTTGTGAATCTTGACAAAACAATGGGTCCCACATCCCATGAAATTGATGCATGGGTTAAAAGGATACTCAATGTCGAGAAAACAGGCCATGGTGGAACACTTGACCCAAGGGTCACAGGAATACTTCCAATAGGTATAAATAAAGCAACTAGAGTTATTCAAATGCTTCTTGGTGCTCCTAAAGAGTATGTTTGCCTTATGAGGTTGCATGAGGAAATCAGTGAACAGCGAATACGTGATATTCTAGAAGAATTCACAGGTAAAATATTCCAGACACCACCCCTTAAATCTGCTGTTAAGCGTGAGTTAAGGGTAAGAACAATATACAAAATTGATATTTTAGAGATTGATGGACAAGATGTTTTGTTTAGAATAAATTGTGAGGGTGGAACCTACATCCGAAAGTACTGTCATGACATAGGAGAAGCACTTGGAATTGGTGCCCACATGGCTGAACTTAGAAGAACCAAATCAGGACCATTCACAGAAGACGAAACACTTAAAACACTTCAAGATCTAACAGATGCTTACTATTACTTAACACATGAAAATGATGAAACTCCAATAAGAGAATGTATACTTCCGATGGAAGCTGCAGTCACCCATCTCAAACAAGTAATAATAAGGGATTCAGCTGTGGACGCCATATGCCACGGAGCAGATCTTGCATCTGGTGGAATTCTTGAATTATCCCCTGATATTGTTAAGGATGAAACTGTACGAATATTAACACTCAAGGGTGAACTCGTTGCAGCAGGTGAAAGTGTTGAAACTTCAGCTGAGATCCTCGAATCAGATAAGGGAATAATGGTAAATATAAAAAAGGTTTTTATGGAACCTGAAACATATCCAAAGATGTGGAAGTAAAAATTCTGTTCTTTAAACATAAACTTCCAGAAATTTAAACCGTAGAACCTCTAAAATAAATTTAGGGGCGAGGCCAAAAGAAACGTTAATATACTTTAAACCCTGTACCGGATTTAAATATCATGTATATATTAAATTTTGGTTAAGGACTGTAAAGTTTGATGATGAATAGTAAATATTATTATTTGTCCTCATAATGTGCTGTACGGTTGAAATTGAAGGGTTTAAAGACGATTTTTTCATGCCGGGATAGTCTAGCCTGGTAAGGCGCAAGACTGGAAATCTTGTGGAGTTCGTCTCCGCCTGGGTTCAAATCCCAGTCCCGGCGTTCACAACAATTTAGAAAGTAAATACTGATCATGGATCTAGACGATAATAACATATCAATAATATAATATGATTTTTATCAGAGTGAATCCTTTAATCAAAAAAATACTATGCTAAAAAAATATTTCATAAAATGCACACGAAGAGTGGAGGTTAATTTATGGCAGAGGAATTTAAACATATGGTCCGTATCTCCCGTAGGGATGTAGACGGCAAAAAAACAATTGAAAACGCTCTCTCCGATATCAAAGGTATTGGCAGAGCTTTATCAAGGGCACTTTGCACAGTTGCTGGATTTGACGCAACCATGCAGATAGGGTACCTACCTGACAAAGATGTTTTGTTACTTGAAGAGGCTGTTAAAGCACCTCAGAAATTTGATTTACCTATATGGATGCTTAACAGACGTAACGATTACGAAACTGGTGAAACTGTCCATTTAATAGAATCAGATCTTGTAATGAGATTAAGGGACGACTTAAACAGGATGAAAAAGACCAGAAGCTACAAAGGTAAAAGGCACGAAGTAGGACTTCCAGTAAGGGGTCAGAGGACCAAATCTACCTTCAGAAAAGGTTCATCCGTTGGAGTTAGAAGAAGAAGAGGAAGACCACAATAAGGAGGTTATGATATGGGACATCCAAGAAAGGCAAGAAAGCAATATGATACACCATCACACCCATGGAACGCAGCTCGTATAAAATCTGAAAACAAGCTAGTCGTTAAATATGGGCTCAGAACTAAAAAAGAAGTTTGGAAAGCTGAGACAACCATTAAAAGGTACAGGAGAGATGCAAGGTTCCTCTTGGGTATGGACACAGAACATGCTGAAGTAGAGAAATTACAGCTACTCAACCATATAAAAAGAATAGGTATGCTCAAAGCAGATGGAAAACTCGAAGACATACTCGATCTAACGGTGGAAGACGTTCTTCGAAGAAGACTGGAAACAGTTGTACACACCCTTGGACTCGCAAACACTGCTAAACAGGCTAGAATTTTCATTGTACACGGACATATTGCAATGAATGGCAGGAAAATAAATGCACCGGGCTACATGGTCAAAACTGGTGAGGAACAAACCATAGGATTTTATCCTGGTTCCCCAATGGAAAAGATCATGAAGGAAGCAACCAAGCCAGCAGCTGCAGAAGAAAAAAATGAGTAATATTAATAAAATAGTTTATAAGGTGATATAAATGGCAGAAAAAGAGAAATGGGGCGTAGCTAACGTTTACTCATCCTTCAACAACACCATAATAACTGTAACTGATATCACAGGTGCAGAGACCATTACCCAGTGGTCTGGTGGAAAGGTTGTTCGTGCAGATAGGCAGGAATCATCACCATTTGCAGCTATGGAAGCTGCAACACGTGCTGCTGAAGATGTTAAGGAAAAAGGAATAATAGGACTCCATATAAAAGTAAGAGCTCCTGGTGGAAATGGACCAAGAACTCCTGGACCCGGTGCACAGGCCACTATAAGGGCACTTGCAAGGGCTGGAATAAGGATAGGTAAAATTGAAGATGTAACCCCAATACCACACGACGGTACCGGAAGACCTGGAGGTAAGAGGGGAAGAAGGGTTTAAAAGAAGTGTCTAATATGGAAATAGATATCAAAAAGAAGGATGAGAACTTTCTGTTGTTTACAATAGAAGGGGTCGACGATGCCTTTATCAATGCCATAAGAAGGATTTCAACAGTGGAAGTCCCAACGATGGCTATTGAAACGGTGGAGATCTTAAAGAACGACGCCAAAATATTTGATGAAGCCCTAGCCCACAGACTGGGATTAGTACCACTGACAACAGATGTTGATTCAATGGTTTTAGCATCAGAATGTGACTGTGAAGAAGATAACTGTCCAAGATGCAGTGTCTCACTCCTATTGAAGGAGAAAGGTCCTAAAACAGTATATTCTGGAGATCTTAAATCCCAGGATCCTGAAGTAGTACCTTACAACGATACAATACCTCTACTCAAACTTAAAGAAGGAGAAGAGGTTGAGCTCATTGCAATTGCACAACTCGGACTCGGACTTGAACATGCTAAATGGGAACCCACAACAGCATGTGTATACAAGTACTATCCAAAGATCACCATAGATACTGAAACATGTGAAGCCTGTGGATTATGTGCATCTGAATGCCCAAGGGGAGTATATGAATTTGATGAAAAGAAAAACCTTGTAAAAGTAATTGATCTTGAAAACTGTTCAATGTGCAAAACTTGTGTAAGAGGTTGTACATCAGACTCCATAACAGTCGAAGGCCAGGAAGGTAAATATATATTCAGAATCGAAACTGATGGATCATTATCACCTGAAGAAGTTCTTAAAAGGGCATGCGACATCCTATCTGATAAATCTAATGAAGTTATAGAATTTTGTAAATAAGGAGGAATTTAAGGATGGTGAAAGTTACCAAGACAAACCCCAATATGAAAGTGATTGTGGCGAGTCTTAAGGAAAAATCATACACAGAAGACGCTGCAATATGGAAAGATATCGCAAAGCGCCTTGAAAAACCAACAAGACAATCTGCAGAAGTCAACATATCCGATATAAACAGACATACATCCCCTGATGAAATGATAATAGTTCCAGGGAAAGTTTTAGGAAATGGCAGCATTGACCATAAGGTACAAGTTGCAGCCATGAGCTTCTCAAAAACTGCCGAAGAAAAAATTTCTACAGCCGGCGGAGAATGTATGGACATCCTTGAGGTTGTCGAGAAGAACCCCAAGGGAAGCAAAATTAGGATAATGGAATAAGAAGGTGTAGATATGATAGTAGACGGAGAAGGACTCGTACTGGGAAGACTTGCCAGTAAGGTGAGCAAGCTTATTCTCGCAGGTGAGAACGTAACTGTTTTAAACGCTGAAAAAATAATGATTTCAGGCAGCAGGGACTGGGCTTACAAAAAATATAAACAGAGAATAGACAGGGCAAGTATATCAAACCCACGAGATATGGGACCAAAATATCCAAGAAGACCCGATGACATATTCCGAAGAACTGTAAGGGGTATGATTCCATACAAAAAGTCACATGGAAGGGAAGCCTTCAAGGGACTTAAAGTATACGTGGGAATTCCAAAGGAATTTGAGACACAGGAAACATCAAGAATACCTGAAGCAGAACCAACGAACATCACAAGAAGTGTTAAACTTGGAACAGTTTCACAATTACTTGGATCTAAATTTTAAGAAGGTGTAAATGATGAAAAAGGTAATACACACAAGTGGAAAAAGGAAAACCGCAATTGCAAGGGGTAAATTCCGGGCAGGCAAAGGCCGTGTCAGGATCAATAAAAAACCAGTAGAACTTTATGATCCAGAACTTGCAAGATTAAAAATACAGGAACCACTAGTTATAGCTGCCGAACTTTTAGATAACGTTGACATCGACGTTAAAGTTAATGGTGGAGGAGTTATGGGACAGGCAGAAGCTGCCAGAATGGTAATAGCAAAAGGCCTAGTTGACTGGACAAGTGATATGGAACTTAAAGAAAAGTTCAACCAGTACGACAGAACCATGCTTGTTGGGGACCCACGTCGTTCAGAACCCAAAAAATATGGTGGTCCTGGTGCAAGAGCAAGGAAACAGAAGAGTTACAGGTAAGCTGATTCAAAATGATCCCTGTAAGATGTTTAAGCTGCGGTAAAGTGGTATCAGCCTATTATGAGGAGTACCAAAAGAGAACTGCAGATGGGGAGGACCCTAAGAAAGTTCTTGATGATCTTGGAATCTCAAGGTACTGTTGCAGAAGAATGTTTATAGCACATGTAGAGGTGTGGTAGTAATATAATAGGGGCCGTAGGGTAGCTTGGTCCATCCTCTCAGCCATTGAACGAAGTATTCAATCCAGGAAATATTATATAGATATCATCGTTGAATTTATAGTTTAATCATGATAAATTCTAATAACAATCCTAGTATTTATTTCTTCGACTGGAACGGGGATGGTCAATTTAATACACCGGAACGCTGGAGACCCGAGTTCAAATCTCGGCGGCCCCACTACACTTTCATTCCTACAATGACTTAAAAAAAGGGAGACGATATTATGGCTGCTAAAAAACTCACAAGGTTTGAAAAGGCAAGAATAATAGGTGCAAGAGCTTTACAACTTTCAATGGGAGCTGTTCCTCAGGTGGATATATCTAAGTTGGGTTCAATTGATCCAATCGATATTGCCATGTTGGAACTTAAAAAGAATAAGATGCCCTTAGATGTTAAAAGGCGAACTGTCTAATATATATTGGGATTTTACGAATTTTTTTTATATTCGTAGAACTCTCTTATACATCCCAATTGAGTATTTAGAATCCCAAATTTTAGGGAGATATAATATTTATTCATTAAATTAATTAAATTATAATTTAATAACCAAAACAACCTGAATAACCACTATTTTCTAAGAGGTGTTTTTGTGGATAGCGTTATTGAAGACATTCGAGTAAGAAAAATTTTAGATAGCAGAGGAAACCCAACCCTAGAGGTAGATGTTGTAACATGGAACGGCTTTGGAAGGGCTGCAGCTCCAAGCGGAGCAAGTACCGGAGCACGTGAAGTTGTAGCATTCCCTGAGGGTGGAGTAGATAAAATAATAGGTGAAGTTGAAGATATAATCTCATCAGAACTTATTGGAATGGATGCTGAGGATTTAAATGAAATTGATCTTGTTTTAAAGGAGATCGATGGAACAGATAACCTTGCATCAATTGGCGGTAACACAACAGTAGCTGTTTCAATGGCAACAGCCAAAGCAGCTGCATCATCCTATAATATGCCACTTTACAGATTTTTAGGTGGGAATATGCAGACAGAAATTCCATTTCCACTTGGAAATATGATAAATGGAGGAGCACACGCCGGTAAAAATGCACCGGATATACAGGAATTTTTAGTTGTTCCTGTTGGTGCTGAAAATATTACAGAGGCAGTGTTCACCAATGTGAACGTCCATAAAAAGATAAGGGAACTCATACAAGCCAAAGATAAAACATTCACCGGTGGAAAAGGAGACGAAGGAGGATGGGCACCCAACCTCACCAACCAAGAAGCCATAGAAATTCAGGTCAAGGCATGTGAAAGTGTTAGTGATGAAACAGGAGTACTTGTAAAACCATCAATGGATATGGCAGCAAGTGAATTCTGGAACTCAGAAACAGAGGAATATGTTTATGCTAAAGAGGGAACCAGAAGATCTACAGGCGAACAGGTTGACTATGTAACTGATCTAATACAGACCTATGGATACTACTTTGTTGAAGATCCCATCCGAGAAGGTGACTTCGATGGATTTGCAGAATTAACAAAAAAAGTTGGTAAAAAATGTCTGATCTGTGGTGATGATATATTCGTAACCAATGCAGAGATACTTGCAGAGGGAATATCAAAAAAGGCTGGTAATGCAATTATTATCAAACCCAACCAAATCGGAACATTAAGTGATACTTACAAGACAGTTGAACTGGCCCGTAATAATAAATATGTACCTGTTGTATCCCATCGTTCAGGTGAAACACCAGATGATACAATAGCACACCTTGCAGTGGCATTCTCATGTCCAATAATCAAGACAGGTGCTGTTGGCGGGGAACGTATAGCCAAACTCAACGAACTTATAAGGATAGAAGAAGAGATGAACAACCCGAAAATGGCAGATATTTCCAAGTACAGGTAGTTCGAATATTACACCAAAAAAAATACACAACATTATTTTTTTGATGTATACTATACTAAAAAAATGAAAAAAAAGCATTGATAATCTATGCAAAGCTTTTCATCCTATAACAGGATGATAAAAGATTAAAAAAAATTAATTGGAGAGTATAATATGGCTAAAATAACAATAAACCACGATAAATGTGAAGGAGCAGACTGCGCAGAATGCATAGATGTCTGCCCAATGGAAATTCTCATACTTGATGGGGATAAAGTAGTAGTTCAAAACAAGGAAGATTGCAGTCTATGCGAGGTATGCATGGATGTCTGCCCGAATGAGGCAGTTGAAGTTGAAGACGATGATTAAATAAAATAAAATTTTATTAATTCAAAATATTCAGCAGACAAAATTTTTCAAGATTATAAAAAAAATTTAAATTTCTATATGAGGTGGTAAATTGTCAGAATTATTAATTCCATTGGACAAATATTTAGCAGCAGGTTTACACATAGGTACACAACAGAAAACAAAGGACATGGAACGATACATATACAGGGTAAGGGCAGATGGTCTTTACGTTTTAGATGTTAGGAAAACCAACGACAGAATCGTTGCAGCAGGTAAATTCCTTGCAAAATTCGACCCAGACGATGTTCTTGTTGTATCTACAAGACAGTATGGACAGGCACCAGTCAAAAAATTTGGACAAGTCACAGGAGCCAAAACCATACCCGGAAGGTTCATACCAGGAACATTAACCAACCCTAACTATGGAAAATTCATTGAACCTAAAGTACTGGTTGTAACAGATCCAAGATCAGATTCCCAGGCAATAATAGAAGCAAGACAGATAGGAATACCTGTGGTAGCATTATGCGATACAGAAAACCTTCTTGGAAATGTTGATATTGTTGTACCTGTAAACAACAAGGGAAGAAAAGCTATAGCATTAGTATATTGGTTAATTGCTAGACAGACACTCAGAGGTAGAGGCGACCTAGCAGAAGATCAGGATCTTAGTATCCCTCCAACAGACTTTGAATTGAAGATGTAATAATCTTCAATTTTAAATATTTAATTATATATTAAAGTTTTAATCTGCTCTTGTTAGGGGCAGAGAACCTTTAAAAATCTAAATAATAACAGTATTTGGAATTTTAATTTGTATATTATAACTCGATAAAAATTTGTTTAAAAAGAGGAAGGTGATTTTATGATAAGGAAACCTGCAGTTGCAGGACTTTTTTATGAATTAGACCCGGATTCACTTAGAAAACAAATAGAGTGGTGCTTCAAACATGAGTTAGGTCCAGGAAGCATACCTGAAATGGGGAGTAAAAGAGATATCAAAGGTGTTATAGCACCCCACGCGGGATATGAATATTCAGGGCCTGTGGCAGCACATACATACCATAAAATAGCAGAGGATGGATTTCCAGAAACATTTATTATATTATGCCCAAACCATACTGGACTTGGATCGGGTGTGTCAACCATGAACAATGGGTCATGGGAAACACCACTCGGACTTTCAGATATAGATGGTGAATTTGCAGATTTAATGATTGAAAATGCAAGTATAATAGATTTAAACTCCACAGCGCATTTAAAAGAACATAGTGCAGAGGTTCAACTACCATTTCTACAGTACATTAACCCTAATTTCAAATTTGTACCGGTTACAATGTGGATGCAGGATATTGAAACATCCAATGAGATCGGTAATTCCATCGAGAAAACAGCCAGCGAACTCGGAAGAGATGTGGTTGTAATTGCAAGTACAGACTTCACACATTACAAACCCCAAAATGTGGCACACAATCAGGACAAGCAAGTAATAGATGCCATAAAGGAAATGGACGAAAATTTGATGATGAATCGTGTTGCAGAACTAAATGTCAGCATGTGTGGATATGGACCTGTAGCAGCAACATTGGTTGCAACCAAGAAAATGGGAGCAACAAACTGCGAAGTACTTAAATATGCAACAAGCGGTGACTCAACAGGAGATAAAAGTTCGGTTGTAGCATATGCATCAGCAGTGTTTATATAAATCAATATAAACCAATAAAACGGATCGATTAACGGATCAAGTTGAAATAAATAATCACCTGGTAGAAATATAATTCTGCCACAAAACTCAGAATTTAATATAACATATTAAATTAATAAATTTTCAGGATTCACGATGATATGTTAAATCCAAGGAATGTTACTGCATCAGCACCAGGGAAAACCATCCTATTCGGTGAACACGCAGTAGTTTACGGCAAACCAGCCATAGCAGCTGCAGTCGATAAAAGAGCATATGTTTCAATAGAAGAACGTGAAGATAACAGAACACATGTCAGGATCAATGAACTTGGAATATCAGGATATCTTAATATTGAAAAAGGAACTATTGAACTCGATAATGATGAAAAAAACGAAGGTATCCTGAAATACGTACTCATAGCACTCATGAAAACAGGTTCTAAAGATGGACTTGAAATAACCATTAACATGGACATACCAGTAGGTGCAGGACTCGGATCTTCTGCAGCAGTCACAGTAGCAACAGTAAAAGCTGCATCCTCATTTAAAGATATTGAACTTACATCGGATGGAATAGCCAAACTCGCCCATCAAGTAGAATTAATGGTACAGGGTTCGGCAAGTCCAATCGACACAATACTCAGTACATATGGTGGTATTGTATATCTTTCACGGGACGCTGAAGAAATAATTAAATTAGATATAGATTCAGAAATCCCATTAGTCATTGGTTACACATCCGAAAGGGGAAACACAGGTAAATTAGTCGAATCTGTGAGGCTTAAAATGGAAATAGCTCCTCAGGTAATGATTCCATTATTTAATTCAATGGAAGCACTCACCAACGGTGCAAGGGAAGCTTTAACAAGTGGAGATCATAAGATGATAGGCGAGTTCATGAACATAAACCATGGACTGTTAGATGCAATAGGCGTCAACACAGAGGAACTATCTAAAATGGTTTATATTGCCCGTAAATCCGGTGCATTCGGATCAAAATTAACAGGTGCTGGCGGAGGCGGAAGCATGATAGCTTACTGTCCCGGAAAAGTCGACGTAGTAATAGAAAGTATAAATAAATTTGAAAAAGCATTTAAAGTAAAAATATCAGCCGATGGCGTGAGATTAGAATAAAATTAACATATTTATCAAATAAAACTTGAATAAATAGCTTATAATAATCATTCAATATAATCCTAAGGAACTAAATATGTATTTAAATAATAAAAAAGGCAGGTTTTAAATGATAATCCTAAAACTCGGGGGAAGTGTTATTACCCGTAAGGATTCATCAAATCCAAAATTGGATTCATCAAATTTAACTCGAATAGCAAGAGAAATATCAGACTCATCATATCATAAATTAATTGTGGTGCATGGAGCAGGTTCATTTGGACATCCATACGCTAAAAAATATGCAATAGGTAGTGAAATAAATTCATTAGAAGAACTTTCAAGAAAAAAACAGGGATTTTCAAAGACACAGAATTCTGTTAAACATTTGAATCAACTGGTATGCCAACATCTCATAGAACAAGAAATACCAGCAGTCTCAATACAACCTTCATCATTTGTACAAACATATAATAAACGAATCATCAAAGCCGATCTTGATTTAATATCCAAATATTTGGATATGGGTTTTGTACCTGTTTTGTATGGGGATGTTGTCCTTGATCTGGAAGATAAAATAAAAATGGCAGTACTTTCTGGCGATCAGATAATAAAATATTTGGCTGAAAATTTAAAACCTGAAAAGGTTGTTTTAGGTTCAGATGTTGATGGGATATACAATAAAGATCCTAAGAAATATTCTGATGCATGCCTTCTAAAAGTTGTTACATCGTACAATGATCTGGAATCAGCAGACAGTACACAAACAGTTGATGTAACTGGTGGTATGGGTGGAAAACTCAATGAACTTCTTGAATTAACAAAAATTGGCATTGAATCAGAGATAATCAATGCAAGTCACGATAATAATATAAAACGGGCCCTAAAGGGTGAAAAAGGAATTGGTACTTTAATAAGAAAATGAAGGAAAAAAAATGATTTCAAACAGAAAATTAGAACATTTACTCCTGTGTAAAAACTGTAATGTTGAATACAGGAAGAAAACCGGATTTGAGGAGATAGAACTCATCCACACAGCCCTTCCCGAGGTGAACAAGGAAGATATAGATATTTCAATAGATATCTTAGGCAAAAAATTAGATTCACCATTCATAATATCCGCAATGACAGGCGGACATCCAGCAGCTTTAACAATTAACAAAGAACTTGCAAAGGCAGTAAATAAATTGAATGTCGGCATGGGTGTTGGAAGTCAACGTGCAGCAGTTAAAAATCCTGAACTAGCTCCAACATATACAATTGTAAGGGAAGAGGCACCGTCTGGATTTCTGATTGGTAACATTGGATGCCAGCAGATCGAACTTGCAGAACAATCAATTAATATGATAAAAGCAAATGCATTAGCAGTACATTTAAACCCATTACAAGAGGCAATACAGCCTGAGGGTGATGTTAATGCCAGTGGACATATCAAAGCCATAGAAGAGATATGTAAAACACTTAAAGTACCTGTAATAGCCAAGGAAACCGGAGCAGGAATCAAAGCAGAAGATGCAATGGCTCTTGAAAAAGCAGGGGTAGGTGCAATAGACATAGCTGGAGCAGGCGGCACAAGTTGGGCTGCAGTTGAAACATATCGTGCCAAGGACAGAACCATGGGTGATGTATTTTGGGACTGGGGAATACCAACGGCCGCAAGTACTGTGGAAGTATGTCAATCAGTTAAAATACCTGTAATATCATCAGGCGGTATAAGAAGCGGTCTAGATGCAGCTAAAGCAATAGCTTTAGGGGCTGATGCAGTAGGAATTGCATTGCCGTTACTTAAAGAAGCTTATATTGGCCATCATGCAGTAATTAATAAACTTAATAAATTTAATGAGGAACTCCGCGTTGCAATGTTCCTTGTTGGAGCATCAAATATAGCAGAACTTAAGAAATCATCCCTAATAATTAAGGGAGATACTAAAGAATGGCTCAATGAAAGAGGTTTCGAAACAAAAAAATACGCGAGGAGAACATAGAATGAGCGTTGAAGTAATAGCTGTTGGAGGATATGAAGAAGTGGGTAAAAACATGTCTGCTGTAAAGGTGGGTGAAGATGTTGTAATATTCGACATGGGAATACACCTGGACAGAATCCATATCCATGAAGACACAGATATAGCGAGAATGCATAGTTTAGACCTTATCGAAAGGGGAATCATACCAGACGACACTCTAATGAAGGATGTTGATGGGAAAGTAAGGGCAATAGTCTTTACTCACGGACACCTGGACCATATAGGAGCAGTAGCAAAACTTGCACATAGATATGAGGCACCATTAATAGCCACACCATATACAATGGCATTAATTGAGAAAACCATTAAGGGAGAAAGGAAGTTTAAGGTAACCAATCCACTTCAGGTATTAAATTCAGGAGAAAAAATTCAGATATCTCCAGACATAACACTTGAATTTGTACGAACAACCCACAGTATTCCACAGACAGTTACACCCGCACTGCACACATCAGAGGGAATAATAGTTTACTCAAATGATTTCAAATTTGACAATCACCAGACAATTTCACCACCACCAGATTATCAGCGATTCAGAGAACTGGGACGTAAAGGAGTTCTTGCATTGATTGTGGATACAACACGTGCTGCAGAGGATGATCAACTAAAAACACATTCTGAAAAGGTTGCAAGGTTAGTGTTGAAAGATATAATGGAAGAGCCATTAAAAGAAGATACTGGAATGATTATCACAACATTTTCATCCCATATTGAAAGGATTCAGGCTATATGTAACATTGCAGATGAAAGTAATCGTAAGATACTCCTTTTAGGAAGATCAATGGAAAGATACTGTACAATGGCCGAGACAATGGGGCTACTGAAACTTCCTGAAACAGCAAGTGTTTATGGAAGTCCAAAGGCTGTTAACCGTGCACTTGCAAGGGCAGATGAAAACAGATCTGAGTATGTTCTGGTTGCAACAGGCCATCAAGGAGAACCTGATGCATTACTTCCAAGGATAGCAAATGGTAAAACAATGTTCAATGTAAGGCCAGGAGATAATATTGTAATATCTGCATCGGTTATACCAAACCCAATGAACATTGCTAACCGTAACCTCATGGAAAGAAGGCTCAAATCAAGCGGTGCAAGAATATTTACCAATGCACATGTTTCTGGTCATGCCGGTAAGGAAGACCATCGTGACTTTATTAGAATGTTAGACCCAAAACATCTTATACCTTCCCACGGAAACCTGAATATGCTTGCAGCATACACAGAACTCGCAGAGGAAGAAGGATATAAATTAGGTAATGATATACACATATTACGTAACGGACAGGCACAGGTGTTTAATGGAGGAGTTTGATGGAAGTAGTTGATATATTAAAGAAATACTCTAAAGACATAGATGTGGAGATTAAAAATTCATTGGACACAGTAGATCCTGAAGAACTACAGAAATCAACACAACATCTAATAATGGCAGGTGGAAAGAAAATCCGCCCATCTCTTGTTGTTCTAAGTTCAGAAGCAGTAGGTGGAACAGCAGAAGTAGCACTTAAAACAGCTGCTGCAGTGGAACTGATACACACCTTTTCTCTGATACATGATGATATCATGGATAAGGATGAAATGAGGAGGGGAAAACCCTCTGTACATATACTTTGGGGAGAACCTATGGCAATACTTGCTGGTGACACACTATTCTCCAAGGCATTTGAAACAGTACTAGAAACACCAATAGACAATATTTCCTACGAACGCGTATTAAATGCGCTTAAAACAGTTGTTGATGCATGTATCAAGATATGTGAAGGCCAAGCATCTGACATGTGTTTTGAGGGTAACTTCGATGTAAATGAAGAAGAATACATGAACATGATCTACAAGAAAACAGGAGCTCTAATTGCTGCAGCCACACGATCTGGTGCAATAATTGGTGGAGGAAATCCTGTTGAAGTAGAAACCCTAGCTGAATATGGTAGATTAATAGGACTAGCATTCCAGATACAGGATGACTATTTAGATGTTGTTAGCGAAGAAGAAAACCTTGGAAAACCTGTGGGAAGCGACATTGTCGAAGGAAAAATGACTTTGATGGTTGTACACGCACTTTCAAATGCTTCACCTGAAGATAAGGAAGAATTAATATCCATATTGAAGGATAATGGAGATACCGATGTTGGAAGAGCTATAGAATTATTTGAAAAATATAGTTCAATAAACTACGCTCGTGACATAGCTATTAAAAATGTTGATACAGCTAAAAATCTACTGGAGACACTCAATGAATCTGAAGCAACAGTATCTCTTGCAATGATAGCAGATTATGTTCTACAGAGGATTCATTAGAAAATTTATTTTAAAATTAAAAATAAATTTTCATATTTTATCTTTAATAAATCAATCACAAATTTTTTTTAAACAGTAACTGATCATCTATCATATTTATAAAAATTTTTACAGAAATACATCTATATCATAAAATTAAAATATTTTTTATCATTTTAGATGTTTATTATTTAACTGGAGTGGTTTTATGAGTAACCTTGAAGAAATAGTTTACAAACATGTGCTGATTAACGCAGTGAAACATAAAGGAAAAGCCAGTAACGGGGCGGTCATGGGATCGGTTATGGCAACACATTCTGAACTCAGAAGTGAGGCGAAAAAAATTGGCCAAGTTGCAGCTGAACTTGTTTTAAAGGTAAATTCAATGGATCATGATCTTCAGAAAACCGAACTTGATAAGTTAGGTGGTATGAAGGAAAAAAAACCCGTAAAAGTTAAGGGACTTGTTGATCTTCCAGATGTTAATGGGAAAGTAGTGTTAAGGTTTGCACCAAATCCATCCGGCCCCCTACATATAGGTCATGCAAGGGCAGCAGTACTCAACAAAGAATATGTTAAACGTTACGGTGGTAAGCTTATTCTTAGGATTGAAGACACAGACCCTCGAAGGGTTGATCCTTTAGCTTACCAAATGATGGAAGAGGATCTGAAGTGGTTATCGGTTGACTGGCAGGAAAAATATGTTCAAAGCAGCAGAATGGAAATATATTACAAGTACGCTGAAAAACTCATAGAAATCAACGAAGCATATATGTGCACCTGTGAAGGTGGAGACTTCAAAAAACTCAAGGATGAATGCCAACCATGCCCCTGCCGTGATCTACCTGTTGAACACAGCATTAAACTATGGAACGAATTAAAAACCATGAAAGAGGGAGAAGCAGTTCTAAGAGTTAAAACAGATATTAAACATAAAAATCCTGCAATAAGAGACTGGGTTGCAATGAGAGTTGTTGAAGCTGAACATCCTCTAACAGGAAATAAATATAGAGTTTATCCTATGATGAACTTCTCGGTAACTGTAGATGATCATCTAATGGGTGTTACACATGTACTCAGAGGTAAAGACCATCTGGCTAACAGTGAAAAACAGAAATATCTATACCAACACTTCGGATGGAAAGTACCTGTATTTGTTCATTACGGACGACTAAAAATGGAAGATGTGGCCCTTAGCACATCCAAGGCAAGGCAGGGTATTGAAGATGGACTTTACTCGGGATGGGATGATCCTAGACTTGGAACTATACGTGCAATTGCACGACGTGGAATAACACAGGAAGCAATAACCGAACTTATGATGGAGATAGGTCCTAAAATATCAGATGCAATTGTTAGTTGGAAAAAAGTTTCTGGACTTAACCGTGCAATACTCGAAGAAACATCAAACAGGTACTTCTTTGTACCCAACCCCACCATGATAGATATTGAAAATCTACCAGAATCAGAAATTGGTATTATTAAACGACCATTACATCCTGACCATATTGAAAGGGGTAACCGTGCACTTCCATTAGAACCTAAACTCTACATCACAATGGAAGATTATAAAAAAACCGGAGATAATCGGATATTAAGACTTATAGATGCTGTTAATGTGACTTTTAATGGTGATAAAACTGTTTATCATAGTAATGACCTTGATGAAGCAAGAAATTCCAAGGCCATGATTGTACAGTGGGTGCCGGTTGAAGGATCGTTGAATGTTGATATGGTCATGCCCAATGCAAGTGTGATAAAAGGATATGTAGAACCATCAGCATCAAATCTTAGTGTAGGTGATGTGGTGCAATTGGAAAGATTTGGATTTGCACGTTTAGACAGTGTAACAGATGAAAAATTAACCTTCTACTTCGCACATAAGTAATCCAAATTGAATATTCAATGGAACAGAATAAATGGTGCTAAACTAAATAATTTAAAATTTATATTTACACCATTAAATCATATCCATTACAATTTTCTTGTAATATACATGGGATAAACGATAAGGACTTGTTTGGTTTATACTCGTATGGTTGACATTAATATTGAATGGAATAATAAGTAATCAAATAATTATTTTATATTATATTAGATTTGATAATTAAACATCATAAATAAAATTTGATAATATTATATTAGAATAAAAAAAAGTTAAATGAGGTCTATGAAAAATGTCTGTGAAAATCAATGAAAACTATCTGCTTTTGAAAAGCAACTATATATTCGCTGAGATCAACCGCAGGGTTGAAGAATTTCAAAAAGAGAATCCAAATGCTCAAATAATAAAAATGGGTATTGGAGATGTAACACGTCCACTTCCAAGGGCTGTTGTAGAAGCCTTTGATAAATCAGTGCTTGAAATGGGAGATGCAGATACATTTATGGGCTATGGACCTGAACAGGGCTATAAATTCCTTATTGAAGAAATTATAAAAAATGATTTCAAACCATTGGGAATAGAACTTTCATCTGATGAAGTTTTCATAAGCGACGCAGCTAAATGTGATACTGCAAACATACAGGAAATATTTGGACTTGAAAATGTTATAGCCGTAACAGATCCTGTTTATCCCGTATATGTAGATAGTAATGTAATGGCTGGACGAAGTGGACCAATGCAACCTAGTGGACGTTATGAGGGAATTGTTTATCTTCCATGCACAGCCGAAAACAATTTTACTCCAGAACTTCCAGAAAATCCTGTAGATCTCATATATTTATGTTTACCTAACAATCCAACAGGAACAACATTAACAAGGGAAGAACTTTCCAAATGGGTTAAATATGCACATGAAAATAATTCAATAATTCTCTTCGATGCAGCATACGAAGCATACGTAACAGAAAATAATATACCAAGAAGTATCTATGAAATTGAAGGTGCAAAGGAAGTTGCAATAGAATTTAGAAGCTTCTCTAAGAATGCTGGTTTCACGGGTACAAGATGTGCATTTGCCGTTGTACCAAAAGAGATCGTGGCATATGATGCAGATGGAAAAACACATGACTTGAATTCATTATGGAACAGAAGACAGACAACCAAATTTAATGGAGTATCATATCCAGTCCAAAGAGCTGCCATGGCAGTATATACACCCGAGGGACAGAAGGAAATCCAGGAAAATATTGCATATTACCTTAACAATGCAAGCATAGTTAGAAAAAGCATGGAAAATATTGGTTTAAAAGTTTATGGTGGAATTAACTCACCTTACATATGGGTTAAAACACCTGAAAATATGGATTCATGGACATTTTTTGATCTGCTACTTAAAGAGGCTAACGTTGTAGGAACACCAGGTGTAGGATTCGGGCCTAGCGGTGAAGGTTACTTCCGGTTAACTGCATTTAACACGCTTGAAAATACAGAAGAGGCCATGAATAGAATTACAAAACTTTCATTTTAAACTTAATATTTTTTTATTTATTTTCTATTTTATTTTTTTAATATTATATGATAAATTTTTAGACCAGGATCTTATTTCCTCCCAAATTTCTGTAATCTATCCGTTGGTTAGGATCCTTACTTTCATTTCCCATTTCCTTTGTGATGAATTTGTTCACAAATTTGAACATGAGACCATGGTTGGCATTTGGATCGTAAATACCTCCAAAAAGTCCTGTTGCAATTGGTTTATTGGTTAAATACTCCTTTGAAATATTATCTAAATATTTCTCCCGTCATTCGGCCATTGATTTTTCTATGTTGGCGTCTCCACAAGATACAAACAACGCAACTTTTTTTTGTTTGACAGAATATTCTTCAAGATATTTTTTGATTCCTTGGTCCATTTACCCATTTTTATACCACTACCCACAACAATGAGATCGTAGGTGGATATATCATTATCCCTAATTTCATTAGCATTAAATAATTTCACATCAACATTCCCATCCTTTAAAATTCTAAATATCTCTTCTGCAATTTCCTCTGCTGTACTGTAACGTGTTCCATATACAACTAATCCGTTCATTTTATTTACTTAGATTATTATCATTTTTTCTAAGTGATATACAAATTAAATGAAATTAAGGATTATTTTTTTTAGTCTAGTTTATTGTTATTTCTATTATTCGGTTGTGAAAATTTTCACAAGAAACTTCTGGAATTATTTATACACTGTGAATTCAATTGTAAATGATAATTATAATCTTAAATATTTTCCCGAATTTTTTAAAAAAAATCGGTGGAACATAAAATTTAGTCGGAGTGAAGATAAGGATTAAATATTATGATTATGGTAACGATGGGGGAGTTCTTTAATGGAAAATTTAGGAGATTATTATCATGATGAAAGGATGCAGAAGATGTTTAGTCTGGTTGAACAGCCGAAAAATCTTGATGATATTGATATTTCGGAATCATTCATTAAAAATCTGGTTTTAAAGATAATATCCACCTATGGAAACATCAAGGTGACTCAGTTACATGATATAACCGGTCTTCATGTAGATATTTTAGAGGAAGTTCTACATAAACTTGAAAAAGATGGTATGTGTGCTCAAACAGGAGGAGGATTCCTCTTTTCAAGTGTTGAATATACTATAAAGAAGCCTGGTCGTGAAAAGGCTTTGCAGATCATGAATGAAAATCCATATATAGGAATTTCTCCTGTTAGCTATGATGAATATTATACTATTATGAGTGCACAGCTCAAGGGAAGATTTCCATTAAAAATTCCTAAACCTGTTATTGAAAATGCATTAAAGGATATTGTAGGTATTGATGATGGTAAAAAAACATTGGTTGCTTCATCAATAGGAGGTACAGGTTTTTTCATTTATGGAGGTCCTGGAACAGGTAAAACATTCCTATCTAGTAAAATGGCCAATATGCTGCCTCCAATTTTAATCCCAAAATATATAGAATTCAGTGGAAGTGTTATTCAATTATATGACCCAGATTTTCACAAACAAAGTCTAGAACAACCTGAAGATCCTCGATGGGTTAAGGTTGCAGCCCCATTTGTTTTCACTGGTTCAGAACTTACATCAGAAAAGCTTGAAACATTATTCAATCCTAATAAAGGTGTATATGAAACATCTCCAATCATAAAGGCCAATGGTGGAATTTTACTCCTAGATGATCTTGGAAGACAGAAAGAAGACCACAATATTATTTTAAACAGATTAATTGTTCCATTAGAAAATAAAAGGGATGTAATCTACATCAAAGGATCCCCTGTAATTGTCCATACACAGTTCATACCCATACTTTCAACTAACCTTGAGATTAACATAGTTGACGAAGCACATCTAAGACGTGCACCAATGCACATTATACTAGGCCCCCCTAACCCTGATGAAATTGTTGAAGTGTTTAAAAGAAATCTGGACGAACTCCATGAAAAGTATGATGATAGTATACTTGAAAGATTTCGTGAAGTTTATATACCCATAGTAGATGGGGGCGAACAATTAACTCCAACCTTTGCACATGCTAGGGACATTGCCCACATAGCCCAATCAATAAGAATAAGGAATAATGAAGAAACTCTAACATTAAAAGTGCTCGAAGAAGCCTTAGATGCCCATATATTAATAGCAATGCAAAGAAAATACACACCTGAACTATTTGGACGGATAATCAGCAAAAAGCATGAACAATAACCATTTTTAATGATACTATGATACTGAATATCTTCAGATTAATAACTACAATTTACAATCATTTTTTGAAACTTTTTATTTAAAGTTAATTTTATAATTCTAAAGATTACTTTTTAGAACTTTTTTAGGAATTTATTTTTCATATGATATGTAAATTATTTAGTTTAACTGTTTATATTGATTTTATTAATAATTTCAATTTACATCCAAAATAATTCTTGAAAAAATAACAATAATTTATGGAAATTTTTATTTAATAAATTTATATTGTTTAGCAATGGTACATTCTGCGTTATCTTTTAAGATAACTCTCTGGGCTTTATGTCTTCCAGATTTAACAATAACTTTTATATCCGATATTTTCCTAGCTTCTCCTACAATTGTTTCTCCTTTTATTGTAGTTCCGTGGGTGGTATATGTTTTACTCATTTATATCCCCTGTAGACGACCTTCTTGTTCTAACTCTTCTGTTATTTGGCGTACTAATTTGTAATCTAATTCAAGATCTTCAGATACTTCATAATCATAAGCTTCATTATAATTCCTATAATATCCTAATACCTCTTTTTTGGCTATACTGTAATCAATATCGCGTAGTTTAATCACCTTTGTGGCTTTCAATTTGTCCCTTATGGATTCTCTTATAAAATCAGATACACTTAAGTATAATCCATTATCTATTAACTCAGATACTTCCTCAAATTCTCTTGGGGTTAATTTGGTTCCAACTGTCTTAGCAGTGGGTTTTAAATTTTTATGATTTACAAAAGTCATGTTTGGTTATATATGGTTAACCATATATAAATATTATTAAAAGTCAAATACTTGAAGTATTTTTCATAGTCTAATACTATCCATTTACATCGTTATAGTACAATATAATGATATATAAGGCCAATAACTTGTTAAATTAGCATATAATCTAATTTTAGCTTTAAAATAGTAAATGGAGTATCATTAATAGTCAATAATTATCATTAAGGAAAAAAAGAATTATTTGAATTTAATGATTTTTGGGTTTAAATTCATTGAAAAGATATCTTGAAAATGTTCCACCTAAATCAATCATTACTTTCATCCCGGGCCATAGCCAATAGTATGGCATCTGAGCGATGCACATCGTAGTCATTGAAACTATTTATGAAATGTTTAAGGTGTTCCTCGCCCTTTTCGGTTAGAAGGTACTCTTCAATTTCTTCCATTAAAAGTTCTTCTTCTATTAATGGTTTTACGAGATTTTTAAATTTTCCATCGAAATCATAAGGTTTAGAACCGGTAGCTTTGAGCTCACTAAGTACTGGAATGTAGTTGTCGGGATGGAATGTACTATCGAGGGATGAAACTATTTCTTTGCGTGTTCTTTGTTGGTCTTCCCATAAGAGGTACAGTATCCAGTTTCGAAATGCTATTAATCTATTTTCCTCCCAGCATTCTTGTAATGGTAGTTTATACTCTTTGGAGTAATCTTCTTCTCCTCCTCGCTCAGCGAAAATAGCTTCCCGAAGTAAACTTACTGCATCTCTAAATATACCTGCCCCTACAAATAATCCAATGAGAGCATCTACAAAGTAAATACCGTAAATCGCAAAAATAGCTCCTATAATAACCGAGGAACCAATGAAAATATGATTTTTACTATCAACAGATTGTGATATTAAAGTTAAACTATTAGTGACTTTCCCGACGAAACGTTGGTAATAAAAAAGAAAAACTGCAGCCATTATAGCCACTCCTTCAACAGCTATAACTAAATAAGGCATAGTTATGGGTTCTGCATTTCCTCCTAATGTTGCTAATAAATGAGTGATAGAATCAAATAATACTGTAATGGCTGCAATGAATAATCCAGAGACAACTAGGAGGGTGCTTAGTTTTTCTCGATGATATTTAATTCCCAGCCAAACCAATATGGCTTCAACAGTGTCCATGGTGGCGTCACTTCCATCGGCAATTAAACCCATACTACCGCTTATTAAACCGCCTCCTAATTTGATCAGAGCAAGGAATGCGTCTAAAAAGGTGGTATTCATAGCTGTGGTGGAAGGTTTTAATTCCTTATCCACCATGGAAGCTTCTTTTTTCATCTCTGCTTCATATATTTTAGCTTTACTCAAGCCTTCATTAGTTAATTCGTATTTACCATCTTTATTAAGATTAATCCAATCCTTTTTGATTAGTTTATCCATTTCAACAGCAGCACCATGGTTAGATTTATCATTTCTCACCTCTTCTAGCTCTGAGCGTAGGTGGGTGGTTTTGAAAAATAATCTTTCCATTAGGGGCTGGCCTTTTTCAGGTAACTGCTGGTACCAAATCAAAGATAGAAATAGCATAGATTTTTCCCATAATTCATCCAAACTTAGTGGGCCTTCTCTTAGAATGGCCATCATCAGAAATTTATCATATCCTAAAACAGGTTTTTCATTTTTCATGTTATATTTCTCGGTCTTTTAATTGCTTAAATGATATTCTCTTTTTATGAGCCGTTATTGTAATTAATTAAGGTTTAAATTTGTTTTCTTATAAATGTTTTGTTCATTATAACAAATATAACGTTTATAAATAGAATGAATTGAATTATCTAAATAATAAAGCTCTGTATAGACAAAACATGGCAAATATTAAGTGATACAGTGATATGAGGAATTAAGTAGCAATTATTTTGGAGAGGTTTTAAAATGAGTGAGTATGAATTTTCAAGTCAATATATTGATACTAAACGTCTTGAAACATTGGTGGATGGAATATTTGATATTGCCATGACTTTACTGGTTTAGGTTTGGATGTTCCCCAAATTAATCGTCAATTATCAAATTTAGTCGTTCAAAATGCTATTTATAAGCTTCGTTAAATCTCTATATGACGAAGTTCATAGAAA
>PMGM01000085.1 GCA_003158115.1 Methanobacterium sp. | reverse complement strand
TTATAATTCTAATTTTATTTGAATCAACTGTAATTATATTCCATAGGTTTTCTACTCTACTATAGTACAATATATAAAGTTTAACACTATACTATAATAAAAGCAATTATTCAGGAGTTAAAAATGAGTAAAGAAGAATATAAACCAATTGGATACGAAAAATTCATATTAATGGCCATTTTAAAAAGTGGTGTGATAAGTTTAAACGAATTAGAGGATAGTACCATTGTTTTTATTTCAAGTATTTGGTACAACGTTCACTACGGTAAAACCTACAATATACTAGGTAGGATACTCCTGTTATTATTCCGTACTAGGGATCATTTTTACGATAAGTATTATACTTGGGTAAGAAAAGAAAAAAAATTAAAAAGTGTTACAGGCACTAAAGATTATCTTATAGAATTGGGTAATAAGGGTTTAGTTAAAAAAACTGATGGAAAATATGAATTAACTGCAGAAGGTATAATAGTAGCTTCTGGAATAGTTGAAAAACTTGGAAAAAGGGCAGAATTAATTAAAAATCGTTTATTTAAACCTTCAAGTGCAGCTATCAATACCACATTTGTTGATGGAATAATGGCATTCTTTAAACTATCAATTGGTTTCATAACTGGTAGTGTAGGACTTATAAGTGATGGTACAGACAGTGCTACAGATACAATATCTGCATTTCTTGTTTGGATTGGTATTAAGTTAAAACATGAATCATTGAGCACATTACTAGTGATTATACTTCTATTTGTTGCATCGATTACAGTTGGATTTGAGTCACTCTCCAGAATATACGCTGCATTGACCTCAACTATTAGTCCAATTGTTGATCCTAATTATGTAATTATAATTGAGGGACTTGCAATATTTATTTATGCAGGACTTTATTTTTATCAGCGCCAAGTAGGTAGAGCTTCAGGTAGTTTAACACTCATATCTCAATCTGTAGATTCTAAAAACCATATATTTATAGCATCTTCTGTTGTAATTGGAGCTATATTCTCAATATTTGGAATTTATTATGTAGATGCAATTGTAGGTGCAGTTGTAGCATTCAGAATATTCACAGATGCTGTGGCACTTTTAAAAGATGAAATACACTCAATGAAAGGTGAAGAAACCGATTTACACAAATACAAAACACCTGTAGGGGATTATGTACAAGATGGAAAGATGAAAGCCTTCAGAATATGGGTAATTTTTGCTGTTTGGTCTAGAAAACTTATGACTAAAGAAGATATAACAAATTCACTCGATAATATGTATACAAAGACGTATATACCAGTTTTAAGTGAATTAAATTTAATTCCAGAAGATAAAATTGGGTTTAACAATGAATTTAATAAAATAATGGATCCGTTAGTTAAAAGAAATTTTATCAGCCAGGACGGTAACAACTATAAGGTAACAGAAAGTGGAATTAAACGTTTTAAACGTTTTAACGCTCTTTTCCGTTACTATGATGTGCATTATTCGGATCTGTTAATGTTAGATGTTGAGAGTGAAACTTAATCACTCTCTTCCAACCAAGAAATCCCTTAATTTATCCCTGTTAATCCTTGCATTAACATCTAATGGATTTATTTCTAATGCTTTGTTAAAACAGATCATACCCGATTCAAGATCACCAGAATTGGCTAATGCAGCACCCTTATTACTTAAAGCATTATTATCTTCAGGGTTTATTGACAAAGCTTGGTCAAAACAGTTAATAGCAGAAACATAATCATCCATCTCATAATAAACTGCTCCCTTATTGACCCAAAGTTCAGCATTTTCTTTATCTATTGAAATGGCCTTATCAAATGTTATTATAGCTTTTTCATATTCTTTTAAAATTCTTAAAACATTTCCCTTGTTGTTTAATGCCTGTATAAACTTTGGATCGATTTCTAGAGCAGTATCATAGCACTTAAGTGATTCTTCGTATTGACCGTTACCAAAAAAAGCAAGTCCTTCATTGTTCCATTCTCCAGGATGTTTTGTCATGAAAATTCTCCTTTAATTTTTTAGAACTATTTGATTAATATGTTATAGATATATGAAAAAAGTAATAGACAAGTGTAGAAATTAATTTATGATTGATATGAAAATCTGCATCTAGGGGTATTTGGTCCAAGTAAATAACTATGATGGATTTTACCACCCAAACCTGTCCATTTAAGTATTAATTCTGCCATTGCTTTACACATAAGACAATATATCTTATTATCCTTTATATTAGGGCTCCACAGACATTCAGTTACGGTGAAATCATCTGATCCTGTTTCTACCCTGTATCCTAAATTGGATAGCATATGTGCCATCCATGCAATATACTCCGATAAGATTTTCCTTGAGTATTCTGGATTGTCAAGAGAAGCATGATTAATTTTGAGTTCTCTTTCGAATTTTTTTTTCATGTTACCTTCAAAGAACTTTGCAAATTCGCTTAAAAAACTAGCAGTATTTTCTATTTTGACTTGGGAAGTGAGAGCAGGTGTTGAACTCAACATGAAATCTTTAACAGTACTCATACGTTCTTTTTCAATAGATTCATGGTTTTTAAACTCTAAATCTTTTCTTAAAAGAGCAATTTCAATACCGTATTTTAATTCAGTATCATCAAATGGTTTTATACAATATCCTGAAGGTTTAGTCTGTTTAGCTCTTTCAAATGTATCTCCATCAGCATGGGCCGTCAAATATATTATAGGCACATCAAATCTTTGGGATATGCGTTCAACAGCATCTATCCCATCCATGTCTCCTCTAAGTACGATATCTGCTAAGATAAGATCTGTTCCTTTTTCATTCGCTATTCTAATGGCATCTTCTCCGGATCCTGCCAATCCAACAACATTATATCCCCAACTTTCGAGTTTAGTCTGTATTTCGAGAGCAGTAATATTTTCATCTTCTATAACTAAAATTTTTTCTTTAGGAACCGGAAACACCCCATTTTATAACCATTGAATATATTTAATCATATGTCTACCGTGAAAGTTTATATCCTTTACGGAAAAATACTTTTAAACTTTTTTTATGGAAATGATATGAATATTTGATGCAATAATCTATTAATTGCTCTATTTTTGCTAAATCGTTAAAAATACAGTAAATATTATATGTTTAATGTTTACGATTTAAATTTAAAATATTACAAAATAGATTTTTTATTTACACTTCATAAATAATTATTCATAATTATAAATTAATTGAAATATTCCTTTAAAATACAATAAAAATATAAATATCATTAAATGGAATACATTATTGCATATTTTTCTAAATAAATATATTAATAATATACTATAAATGTATAATTAATATAAATTATAATATAATAAGTAAGAATTAAATTTGAAACATTCATTTTATAAAATTAAAGAAGTGACAATATGGAATACACTTTAATATCAACTATTTACTCTATAGAACCTATTATGGTTTGTATCACACAATTTTCATGCAAAAAAGTAGTTCTTTTAAGGGAAGAAGATGCTCCTCAGGCCAAACTCCAAGTTGAGCAGATAATCAAAGATACAGTTGGAAAATTTATAGATATTGAAACAAAAATTACCAGTCTTTACGATGTTGTTAGAATTGCACAAGACACTGTCGATGTAATAGAAAATGAACGAGCCAACAATAGAAATATTTATGTAAACATAAGCGGTGGTAGAAAACCCCAAGCTTTAGGTGCTCTTTTTGGTTGCTATTCAAGACACGGTGACATTGAAAGAATTGTTTACATAACAGAAGAGGACAGTCAAATAATTGACCTTCCAATATTAAACTTCGGATTATCTGCAACTAAAAGAATGGTTTTAGAAGAACTTAAAAAGGATGGGGAAAGTGTTAAAAATTTAGCCCTGAAAATTGGGATAAGCNNAGAACTTAAAAAGGATGGAGAAAGCGTTAAAAACCTAGCTCTTAAAATTGGGATAAGTAGAGGCATGACCTATAATCATATTAGAGAACTTAGGGAAATGGGATTTATAGCAACCGATCAACTAAAAATAACCACAGCAGGTGAGCTTGCAATAATCTAAATAAAATCTGATAAGANNATTGATACCCCTTCATGGATCATTGAATTAATAAACATCTTCATTCCATTAACTGGACTGGGATTATGTATCTGACCAAAGTCTGTTGCCATCAAACATCTATTAGCTCCAACTTTTTTTATTGAATCCTTGATCAATACTGGATCTAAGTTATCATGTTTTTCCATACATGCCACAAAACAGTGCTCTAAATAGGCATATGTAGACATTTCAACTTGTTCGTCCAAACTGGCTCCAACAACTTTAGTTAATGGATGATTAACAATTATTCTCCAAATTCCAAGACCCTTTGCCATATCTAGGAGAGTGAATATATCATCGGATTTAAGGTGCCCTGTAGCAAGTATCATCTGATTTTCCTTTATAACATGCAAAATATCTTCTACATGAGACCAGTTGATCTGTATTGAAGAGTAGGAAATTGTTGGAAACCATACAAATTTTCCCCCGATCATGGCAGAGGATTTAACAGCATCAACATTTAAGCCACCAACACTGTTGTTGAGTACCACACCACCATATACTGGAAGATCTGTTACTCCAGATGCTATTATTGCCCTTCCAGATGTAGATTCAAAATGAGATTTTAATACAATTGAATTCATTCTCTCTTTTTTTGCATTCACTGCAGCTTCAATATCGGTTAATAATCTGGGTTTAATATCGGGCGATGTATGTATATGAGTATCAGTAAATCCTTCAAGTGAATAATTTTTCTCGGTAAATTCTCTATGAGTAATCTCTTTTTTTAACTTCATCATAGAGGTTGCCGCCTGTTGAATCCATTGTAACTATTAGTGGGCCAAATTCTTTAACTTCAAGTTCCCAAATTGCCTCAGGAACTCCTAAATCTAACCAATGTACACTATTAACTTTAAGAACTGATTTAACATACAATGCAGCACATCCTCCGACTGCCGATAGATAGGATTTTTTATAGTTAACAAGAGCTTCTGAAGTGGCTTTGTCCATTCCTCCCTTCCCAATTATGAGTCCTGCACCCATTTTTAATATTTGAGGTTCATAGGGATTCATTCTAGTACTAGTTGTGGGCCCAATTGCAATCATATCGTATTTATCGCCTGATTTTTTTATAATTGGTCCTGCATGGAAGATTACAGCCCCTTTAATATCAACAGGAGATCCTTCTTCAACCATTCTCTTATGGGCACTGTCTCGGGCGGTATAAATTTTCCCGGATATGTAAACAATGTCTCCAATACGTAAATTCGCTGTTTCATCCGATGAAATTGGGGTTTTAAGTTTCACATTCATAAAGTTCACCTTTTATAAGCATCACTAACATAAATTAAATGATGTATATAAACATTAGAAGTACTAACATAATGATATTCAACTTCATCATAGATAAATCCAGATTAAAAAAAAAATTACAAATTTTAAAATATAAATATTATAAATAATCAAATTAACAAATTAATCTACATTATTAGAGGTAAATCATGCCAGAATCAGAAAGAATAATGGGCCTAAGTAAATATATAGTATCACTCCCAGGAACAACCTTCTCAGTTGCAAGTATGGTAGTTTTAAGCTTTGTTTTAGGTTGTATTGTATCGGCGATACAGCCAAGTGCCCATCACTCCGCCCTATATAACGTTGTATACGGCGGTGCAGCCGGATTTTTGATATTTGGTTTAACATCCATAATGGGTGGAGCCGTTACACAACCAATGATCAATTCCCTTGAGGGTAGACATATGAAAATGAAACAGTCCATGTTTCTATCTTTACTCTCAATGTTAATAGTAGGATTTGTTTATCTGATTGGCAGTCTTATATCATCATTTTCAATTTATAGTTACACTATCGATGCCCTGGTATATGGTTGTGTTATCATATTTGCAATCAGAATCCTTGTACTCTGGGGAACTTCAAATATCAATTTTTTCAAATCTTTACCTGCTGCAGCAACCCAACCAATACTTATCATAAGCATGGTTATTGTTATAGTGTCCTTAACTAGTATCACAACCAATATTGGATATTTCAGTATACTAGCATTACTAATCAAAATAGTTATAGCATCTCTTATTTTAGTTGTTGCAATATACTCCTTTGTGGTTATAGTAGAATCCCCAATGAAGAGGAACCTAGGAGTAGGGGGTTTGGAACTCCTGAGCTTATTTTTAGCCCATGTAACTGAGGGTTCAAATGCATTAGAAGGTCTTTTTGAAGATATGGGTGAACCAATCGACACATTAATAGGAATTACCGCTTTTAAAGGAAAAGACGGTCTTAAAGCTATATTTTTAAGTCCTAGTGTGCATCCCGGTCCAGTTGGTAATATAGGTGGGGGTAACATGCCCACTATCTTGGCAAATACATTCGATACATTTACAATGGTATCTCATGGACCTTCAACCCATGATTTTAACCCTGTATCAACAAAAGAGATTTATAAGGTTGAAGGTGTAGTTAAAAATGCCCTTAAAACCATGGAATATTCGAATAAAGCCAGTAAATTCTTTAGAGTTGAAAGTGGAGATGCAAAAATTGGTGCTCAGTTCTTTGACAACAATCTTGTCCTCCTTGCAACTATGGCACCTGTAGGATTTGATGATATGGACTTTGGTGTTGGTCTAGCAATTATTAATCTTGCAAAAGCAAGGACCGGTGTGGATAATGTTGTTCTTGTTGAATGTCATAACGCATTTCAGGGAGATGGAGGTAGAATATTACCCGGTAACAAAGAAGTATTTGAACTTATGGACGCTACTGAGAAGCTTCAAAAATCTGATGATCAACACAATCTTAAAGTTGGTATTGCAAACGATCCAATGGAAGATGTTAGTAAAGAAGAAGGAGTCGGAGAGAGTGGTGTTAAAGCTATGATTGTAGATGTTGACAATCAGAAGACAGGTTATATCCTGCTTGATTCCAACAATATGGTAATAGGGTTTAGGGAACGAATCATCAAACATTTAAAAGAATTGGGTCTTGACGAGGCTGAGATCATGACATCAGACACCCACTTTGTAAATGCACTTTCAGGTGGACATAACCCTGTGGGCCGTAAGAGCCAAGATATTATACTTCAAAAAGTTGTTGAATGTACCAAAAATGCAATGAAAGACCTTGAGGATGTTACTGTTGCCTGTGAAGTATCAAAAATAAAGGATTTAAAAACTCTTGGACCGACCCATGCAACAGAACTTGTAACAACCATAAGTTCCATAGTAGCTGTAAGTAAAATATTCGCTCCATTAATCTTTATAATTGCATTCCTATCAGCATTTATATGGATATTCTACTGGGCACTCTAAAAAAAAGATATAATTCAAAGTTAAATCATTAAAAAAAGGAATTTAATTAATTAGACCTATAAAGAATTAAAAAAAAGGAATGATTTAATTATTTAAAGTACTTTAACTGGTGGAACAGGGTTGTAGTTGAAAAGAAGTATCCATACAACTAACCAAACAGCTAGAAATGGTACAATTCCACTCCATAACCATCCCTTAAATCCTCCAACTTCTTCTTTACCAAGTAGTCTCTCTGAAACCTGTCCACATAGGTAAAGGATCACTATTGCCAATAGTAATGCAACAGTTTCGCCACTGAATCCAAATATAGATCCAGTTGTTAATCTAAATGATAGGTAAGCTGCGATTAAACCTCCAATTACATGTAAGATCGTAACTTTAGCATCTACATCCATAATTTTTACCTCCAAATATGTTTATTATTAGTATCAAGTTATAAATAAAACCATAAGGTGTTCCAATGAAAGCCATGTCCAACGTTGATGTTTACGCAATATGCAAAGAATTAGGGGAAATGTTAAAAGATGCCCGAGTACAAAAGGCATATCAACCCACTAAAGACACAGTACTCATAAGATTCCACGTACCAAGCAAAGGCCGTGTAGATGTGGTTTTTCAGGCAGGTTTAAGGGTTCATTCAACCCAATATCCTCCTCAAAACCCTAAAATACCTCCAAATTTTCCTATGCTACTACGTAAGTACATTAAAGGAGGTAGTGTAACTGGTGTTAGCCAGCATAATTTTGACAGGATCATGAGAATTGACATCCAGAAGGAACATAAATTTTCTTTGGTTATAGAACTCTTTGCGAAGGGTAATATAATACTTTTGGATGAAGACGATCAGATTATTCTACCGTTAAAAAGAAAACTATGGCAGGACAGGAAGATAACCTCCAAAGAAGAGTACAAATACCCTCCTGAAAGGGGAATAAATCCACTTGAAATTGAAAAAAATGAACTCAATGAATTATTCCAGAATTCTGATAGAGACATCATAAGAACACTTGCTAGTAATGGTTTAGGTGGACTCTATGCCGAGGAAATTGCATTAAGATCTGGTGTTGACAAAAAAAAGAATGCAGCAGATGTAACAGAAGAAGAAATTGATTTGATATACTGTGCAATGACTGAAATATTTAAACCACTAAAAACTTATGATTTCCATCCTCAGATAATATCTGGTGAAAAAGAGGATGTTCTACCTCTTGATCTACAAATGTATTCAGATTACCCAAAAGAAAAGTATAAAACCTACAATGAAGCTGCAGATGAATTCTACAGTAGCATTGTTGGAGAGGATATTGTACAGGTTCACGATGAGGTATGGTCTGGTGAAGTGGGTAAATTTGAAAAACGGTTAAAAATACAGTTAGAAACCCTTGATAAATTTAATAAAACAATTAAAGATACTAAAATTAAGGGTGAAGCAATATATTCAAATTATCAAAATATCCAAAACATAATCGATACCATAAAACATGCCCGAAAAACACATTCATGGCTCGAGATCATTGATATTATTAAGAAGGCTAAAAAAGCGAAAGCTGAAGGCGTAGATATTATTGAATCAATAGATAAATTGGGTATTTTAACATTAAATCTAGATGATATCCGTGTAAATATTGACACTACAGTAGGAATTCCAGAAAATGCTGAAGTTTATTATAATAAGGGAAAAAAGGCTAAAAAGAAGATTAGAGGAGTTAATATAGCCATTGAAAAGACCCAACAAGAAATTAAAAAGGCTGAAAGTAAACGGGAAATAGAGATGGAAAAGGTTATTGTACCTCAAAAACGTGTTAAAAAAGAACTTAAATGGTATGAGAAGTTAAGATGGTTTTTAACATCGGATGGACTTCTTGTAATAGGTGGAAGGGACGCAACAACCAATGAAATGGTTGTAAAGAAGCATATGGAACCTAAAGATATATACTTCCATTCTGATATTCATGGTGCTGCATCTGTAGTTCTAAAAGCAGGAGAAGGTGAAATCCCTGAAAGCAGTATCAATCAAGCCGCAGCTTTTTCAGCATGCTTTTCAAGTGCCTGGTCAAAGGGTTTAGGTTCTGCAGATGTGTATTGGGTTAATCCAGACCAAGTTTCTAAAACACCCCAATCAGGTGAATTCCTAACCAAAGGTGCTTTTATCATAAGAGGGGCCCGTAACTACATAAGGGGACTTCCACTAACTTTATCCATTGGTAAAGTAGATTATGAAGGAGAAAGAATAATGGCAGGTCCTCCAGAATCGGTTTCAAATTATACTGAGAACTTTTCAACGGTGAAACCGGGATATACTAAGAAAGAAGAAATTGCAATGCAGATAAGAAATAAAATCGACCCTGAAAAAATGTTCATAATAGAAGATGTTGTAAGGGTACTGCCATCTGGAAAGTGCGATTTCATTGATGGGAAAAATCCGAAAAAAAGGAGGAAAGGTAAAAAACATTAATATAATTTTAAATTATTCCCTTTTTTTTATATGAAGATAAACTTTTTTGATGTATAATCAAAATTTAATTATTTAAGTTACTTTAGTTTAATCTAAGTTATTTTAACGTTTTCTAAACTTAATTTTTGCTAATTAAATCTTTATTTTAACATTAAAAAGAAGGAATATCGAAATAACATTTCAATAATTTATACAATATTTTTAAGAATTTCAAATTAAAATCAAAATATACACAATCATGTATAAATCTAAAAAAATAATGAGTATATATGGGATAGGAACTATAAAACTATCTTTATTACTTTTTTAATATACACATCATATTATAAATAACGAAATAAATTATTGCTTTTTTTACTAAAAACATTTNNCTTTTTTTCTATTATAATAACACTTTAAAAACATTTAAATAATACATTTAAATATTGATCAATTAGTGAACAAATTTGAGCAAACAAAATAAATGTCCCAAATGTGGTTTTAACGGTGCTATGAATATACATCGCCAATATAAACGTATTAATTCAAAACTTGTTTTAAAAGTTGAATGTTATTGTCCTAAATGTAAAACGTGGGTAACAATTGAAGATTAAACTATAGGTAAATAGTAATATTAAAAAAAATAGCTGATACAATAAGGTGCCATATTTACCCGGATCATTTCATCACGTTACAGGAACACTAATTACAAATGGTAGTTTATTGCAATCTGCCCATTTTCGAATATTTTTTGTAAAAAAAAGATAATAATTTAAATTATTAAATTTTTAGGTATTAAAAATTTTATATCTGAAATTTACTGTATACTATTTTAAAACAATAACCAATTTTATTTATTTTCGATTTCAAAAGTGTTATAATTCACTCTGGAGGCATCATATCGATCTACAACAGGTAAATGTTCTGCTGGATAACCTATAACGATTAGAACTAATGGTTTAATATTTTCAGGTAGTTCGAATAGTGATTTTAACCCATTTATTCGTTCTTCCGTAGGATAAACACCACTCCATACTGCTCCTAAACCTTTACTATGGGCAGCCAATAATATATTCTGGGCCGCGATAGAACTATCAATCACCCAATATCTCTGTGAAATATCTTGGTATTTTTCCATATCACCACAAACTAAGATAGCTAATGGAACATTAGGAGCCAAATTGGCTCCCGAATCTGCGTTAGCTACTTCTCGAATTTTTTCTGGATCATTTATTACAATAAACTTCCATGGTTTATTTCCAGCCGTCGGTCCACTCATACCAGCTGTTAAAAGTTCTTTCAAAATATCATTAGATATTATTTCTTGTTTGTACTGACGAATGCTTCGCCGGGTTTTAATAGCTTCTAAAGTTTCCATATTATTTCACCTCATATTTTAAGTAATTTTTTAAAGGAATATTAATACAAATTACTATTTAGTATATTCTCCTTCGGTAGGATATTATAATTAATGATCACTTTCCTTAATCAAATTATAATAAATTAATTATTGAATATAACATATAGTAATAGTAAATTTACTGTACATATATTGCATAATTCTATTAATTTTTTTATATAACTTCTCATAAGGACTCTATCTCAATTGGGATATATTCTAATTTTCATATGTTTATCTCCACATAGAATGGAGGTTTGATATGAAATGAGATTTAGTCAAGGAGCATCTTATGGTCGTTTTGGTGAGTTATATCATCCTGAAATGTTTAGTGACCGTGAGGAAGTTATTGTTTTTAAAAGGGAAGATTTTGCAAGTGCATTCAAGTCTATGATGGAGAGTATTGAATATATTCAGGACATAGATTTGAAATTTAACAGGCAGGATGATTATAAATTACTGGGATTATGGCCTNNCTCAAATCATGAGTCGAGTTCACGTTATTGATGTAAACTTAGACGATTTTCTAGTTAGGGAACCCATACAAAGTCAATTAGATGCTTTCCTTTTCAATAGAACTGAATCGTTATCAACAGGACTCATAGAATCAGGTATAAAATCGCCAGAAAAAACACTAGGAATAGACTGGTTCAAGTAGATAAACTTGAACATTATAATGTTTTCATTAAAAAGATTTTCTATTTTCCTGTAATAGGAAGCTTTAAGCTTTATTTTTAACTGATACAAAATGGGGGATAGATAATGTCATTTTTTAGATTTAGGAAAGATTGTACTAGTGTAAACAATATTGATTCTACTCTTGACAATAAAACA
>PMGM01000053.1 GCA_003158115.1 Methanobacterium sp. | reverse complement strand
GTTAAATCCTCTAATTATCTAATAAACTTCTTAATAAGGCTTTATAGAATGTACATGTTAATTCTCTTTTAATTGACCTATTACTCTTATATGAAGTTAATTTTATCAAAATACACGTAGAATGCTTTTTAATAATGTTTATGATGTTGTACTCTTATTGGTAAAAGGAAAGGATACCATAAATTTAAGCTTATAAAGTGACAAATGTCCTTATTTCTTAAAAATATCATCAGAGCAGAGTTATCGATAATATCTTGTTTCAATAAACTTTAAACAAGTCTTAAATCAATAAAAGAGCCTTAATGGCCTCTTTTTTTGGAGATTAAACCAAAGGTTTTATAAGTGATTATAATGTGATTTATTCTTAGGTTTAATAATATCAAATTTTTTATAGAATTTGGTGTCATTAAATTGGGGGCGGTAAAATTAAGAGTATATTGTTATTTGGAGTGCTATTGTTATTTGGATTGGCAATAATTTTAAATGTGAGTACAGCATCAGCTAGTAATGTCACAGCTTTAAATTCCACACCTAAAGTAATAGCAATTGACCCTATAAACAAAGCTGTGGTGTTAAACACAAAAGTCATTAAGATAAAATTTAACAAACCTATTAAATATGGTAATAAGTTAATACAGCTTAAAACTAGTGGTACTGGAAAAGTTAATCCAATAAAAAATACTATTAATGGCACTACATTGAACATCCTTCCNNTTTTCTACCAGTTTTATGGTTTCTCCAATTACTCTACCCCAAATGAAAGATGGACTAAAAAGAGCACAAAAATTTTATAATACTCATAATAGACTTCCAATCTACATAAATTTTGGAAATAAAAAGGTTCCCATAGCAGAATTTCAGGAAATCATAGCCTTCCAAGGCATGAAAATTAATGGATACATAGGGGTTAGGCCTGTTTATATTACCAGTGACAATATAAATAACCCAACTGTAGACAATGCTCGGATTAACAGCATAGTTTCTGTCTTAAGATCGATGGGAGTAAATGCATATAACATGGGTTTAGGTCCCAACACACACATTAAAGTTCTCCAAAACACTTCAGTTTCAAAAAATGCATTGATAGTTGATATTTATGGTGGTGCAGACGCAGGTGTAATATATGAAATGGGCTCATCATGGTATAAATTATTGAAGGGCAACAAAAAAGTTTTCACACTTTACTGGCCACCATCAAAAGTTATAACTGGACTAGCCTTTTTGGAAAGGGCACATGACGATAATTATGATCCATCCTCATTCACAGGTTTAGCACATCCAGATCAGTACCTAAAAAGTAATGGTTACAGTTACTTGTACTCTAACGTGTTATCTACTATTGTAAGTAATATATTCTACCAATCAACACATTAATACAAACTTTATAACTAATTTGAATCTTAAATAAATTAAACAAAAAATAAAGTATTTATTTTCCTGAAACATCTTTTATAAATCATATAACACTAATTTTTTAATTATACTAATTAATGTAATGCTTTGTATACTTCTACATCCATTACTACATGAGATACTATCTTACCTCCTATCAAAATACAGTATCTTGTAATTTAATTAAACTGATCTCTTTAATTTGAAGGATATCAACTAATAAAACACTCTGGCTGATAGAAATATAATAAGTAAAAACTTAAAAAAAGTTCTTCAATCATCTTTTTTAAAATTAGTAAATAAGACCGATGAATTAATTCTTTAACAAATCTAAACTTTTTATTAATAAATATATCCAGTTATTTTTTCTAGCATGTTTATGGGATTACTTAATTTAGGAAGATCTATAAAAATTTTTTATCAATGTAAACTTGTATTTTTAGAATGAATATGATAAGATTTCAAATATTATAAAAAATCCAGTATATTTAAAATTAAAAAGTTTAATAGAATCATTTAATGAAAATTTTTAAACTATTTGATGGATCAATAAATTGAGTTTAATTTTCATTTTAACTGTGTTCTCCAATATCGGATGAAATTGGAATGTTTAGAATATACTTTACGAATAATAATTGATCAAAATATTTAAAAAAAAGAATTATTTGAGTCATAAAAAAAAAAAAAATTAACTCATTTTATGGAATTGATATTATTTTGCAAACATTGCATTTATAGCCTCAAGTACCTGCATAGCATGTTGGTACAATACTTTAGCGTAATTTGCTTGATTTATGTATTGTTCGTATACAATTGTAGGTATTCCTTTTTTAGCTATAGGTATGGTTACATATTGTGGACTGGTACCATCTGCTAGGAAGTGATATTTTAAATCTCCCTTTGTTATGTTAGAGTTTATTAATTTCGAGGCGATAGCTAAGGATCCTGTATTCTGTAGTGGGGCGAATACGAAATTAGGATATCCACTGTAGCTTGATCCAACTCCTTTGTTTCCATGGCAGTCCATTACCATTTTGTAAGAAGTGCCTATGTTAGGTACCACAAATTCACTAGCCAGATCTTGTCCTGCTGCTCTTCCAGTAGAATAATCAGCTCCATTTTTCACAACAACATCATAAACCGTTATTTGAACGTTATTTAATTTTTTCGATAGTGCCATTATGGCATTTAACATAGCTATATGAGCTTGTACTTCTAAAGGATGTACACCCACGATAACAGCAACTTTATTGGTTCCAGTTCCGAACCCGGTTAATTTGAGAACATAACCCAATGAATTTTTACCTAGTAAAGTTGAACTATACTTTGCTGTACCATTTAAAGTAGCTGCCGGACCAAGTGAAAGTGTATACCAAGATTTAACAGAAACTGTATTTGGTAAAACTTTGTTTAACCCATAGTAAGCCATTACTTTGCTGAACATGTATTCTAAAGATGAATACTTCATGGTTCCAACTGCGGTATTCACATAGTTAGGTAATCTACTATTTGCGTTCACAAATGAGTTAATTTGGTTTGCAATAGTGAGATACTGTGCCTTTGTAAGCGTGCCACCTTTTGTTGTTTCGCTAGGTGATGTTGCTTTTGAAACATTTTTAAAAGCGATTTTACTTTTGTTATTTTTAGCTGCATTCTTTGTTGCAGTGGTTAGTATGTATAAAAATTCAGGATTGGTAATTTGTGTTTTCCCGATAGTTACATTGTTAGGGAGAGTGTATTTATGCTCGACATTATATTTAACAGCTGTTGCTGCTTGTGTGATTTGAGTCGTATTATAGGTAGTTGTAGAATTAGCAGTTGTTGCTGCAGCTGATGCACCTATACTTAAAAGCATAAACAATCCAATTAATATTGGTATGGTTTTTTTTATAATCATTCATTTATCACCTCAGATATATTGTTGAAATTTTAACTGCTTATGGATTTCCATTAGGATCTGTAGGATTAGCCCCATAATTTTGACCTGTTAATCCGTAGCCGCTACCACTAGTTCCACTAGATTTTGATGTAGTTTTTGTGGAGCTTGAAGTTTTGCTGTTATTTGTGCTACTAGAAGGAGTAGCAGCTGTTGCTGTAGTTGTTCGGTTTGCAGTAGGTGTTGCAGTAGTATTTGCAGTAGTAGTTGCAGCATTAGTATTAGATGTATTACCTGTACTATTCATAGAACTGTTGTTGGATGTAGTTGTGTTATTGTTGTTGCTTACACAACCAGAAATTAATACACCTCCAAATACAAGAACTACTACCAAAATTGATATTAACGTTGTTTTTTGTTTCATTTGACCACCTTTAAAAGTTAAATTATAATTTGTTCTCATCTAATTTAAACTAATGGTTTATTTTGATGTAAATTTTAATCAAAAACATTGAAAAATGTAATATAAAATGTGTTTTTGATGTAATTTTTTACAATATTCAATTCAATATAACAATAAATTTAATATTTTTTGTATTATAATAAATAATTCTAACAAACATGTTGGTTAGACAAAAAAAGATATATCAAAAAATAAAATAATCCCTATTTTTTATTTGAAACAATGAATCCACCCATTAAAATTATAAGACCCATAAATAACGGAATGACTGGAATTCCAGTTTTTTGCATTGGAATAACATTTTTACCATAATAACCACTTTTAGTTACTGCATTCAAAACTAAATAATTTTTAGTAAGACTCACTATATTGTTATTTAAATTGGGGTCATACGATGATGAACTTACAAAAGCAGTATTTGTAAAACTAAATCCATGGTTTAATATACATTTGATTATGAGTGTTGCTAAAGCCCCATTAGATAGATTTCCTATATTCCATACGCCTGTCTGTGCATTATATTTCCCATAATTAGATACATATAATAGATAAGTTAATTCTGGAGGTAATTTATCATTAACAATTGTGTTAAGTGACTGACCCGGTCCATTATTTCGTACAGTTATAGTTAATAAAACTTCCTTTCCAAAGCGATCTTTTATGTTTTTAATTGTCTCACTAACAGCTAAATCTGCTGCTTTCCCTATAGTAAATGCTTTTAAACAGACATTTGCATTTAGAACAATATTAGTTAAATCCTCCCAGTTGATACCATCTTCACTAACATAACTTTCCCCAGGATTAGAAGTTGCCTTGCTGCTGTAACCATCCAAAGGATATTCAATAGTTACTGGATAAAGATCATTAGGCGAAGTTAACTCTACAACAATACTAAATTCTTGTCCTTTAAGTAACTGAACAATTTTATCGAGTTGTATTGTTTTATATCCTTCTGTACTAATGATTCCACTTTGAAAGTCTGCTAAAACACCATCTGTTGGATTGTTATTTTTAGGATTTAAATATACATATATTTGATAGGTGGAATTTGGACTAAAAACATAAAAGCTTGAAGCTTCTAACTTTTCGTTTCCATTGGATTTGAAAACATTTGAAAACCATCCTACATCACTATCATAGCCCAAGCTTCCTACGGCTCCGAAGGGATCGTACTGGTATATGTTATCGTAATTACTGGTTGGTTCTGCATCCATAAAAACAACGTTATAATCACTGTTCGCTAAATCTGTATCATAATATGAAACATAAAAATAGCCGTTGTCCCCCCATTGCGAACCCCAACTATTCATTACTATAAATGCACCATTACCAGGGGCACCGTTAATGAAGTTGTTCTTGCTATAATTATCATCCCATCCAACTATTTCCACAGCATGATTTACAGCTAATGAACCATTATAATAATATGCATCGGTTATTGGATTAAAAGAAGAATCATCATATGTCATCAAACTATAAACAGCACCATATTCCATAATAGCATCTTTAATTTGGGAGTTATCCATTGTTCCAGTACTGTTTCGAGGGTCTATGAGAACAGTGTCCTGTACATGTTTCACAACTGTGAGTCCCGATGGAGAATAACTACTGTCCTCGTTAAATGGATCTTGGGCAGATGTAACTGGACCACTGTATCTAGTTAAATATGCTGTTGCCTCTTCCCAACTACCTGCATCATTAGCTTCCCTGTCAAATCCTTCAGGATAACTACTGCTAAGAACATTTTTCATATTATTTTCTGAAAAGCTCCATGTTTCATTGGGAAGTAAACATGATTCTAATGAACCTAAAGCTGCAAATGCCCAGCATACTCCACTAGAACCTTGATCCCCTACAGGAGGTAATTTTCCAAGGTTTCTAAGATCGTAATATGAAGGCAGAGTTGATGCAGCGATTGTTAAATTTTTTATATCATCTGAAGTATTAACTATATTCAAATTTTTCGTAACTGATACTTTTTTTATTACAATTGAATTATTTTGAACAGTTTTTGAACTATTTAGTGAGGTAGTATGTGTGGTGTTTGTAACTTGAGCTGCTGAAGCCCCTCCGCAAATTAATAGGGATAAGAATATTCCCAATACTAAAATTAAACCCCAGTAATAATTTTTATTCGTAAACATTTATTATCCTTTCTCTTTTTATAGATTATTATTAGATTTAGGTTATCTAAATATTTTTATAAAAATCTTTCAAATAAAATAATTTAAGCACAACTTTAAGTACCCAAAGAATCGATTTTGTTATTTAACAATTCTTTAAATATACTAAATTTTTAATTAAAAAAATTAATATGTACAATTAATTTTTTATGAAAATTTGAGAAACACCAAGATAATGACCACTAAAACTAAATATAGGGAAGTAAATTATTTTTGATATTGATTTATTTTTAAAAAATTATAAAAATTTATATTCCTTCACCCCTCACGATTGGATATTCATATCCTAAAAGATTGTCTATCAGTATAACGCGTATATATTTCTCTTTTCTTTCTGATTGTTGATTATAAGTAATTTTGATAGTATCTGACCCTATTACAATTCTATCAATTGAAGAATCAGAACGAGCATCATACAATTTTTCCCTGTCCATTTCAACCTCTAAATTTACCCATGAAACATCCATATTATCACCACGATAGATTCTAGTTTTTTTTACAAAAATAATTAATGTTAACTCTTTAATTAATCAAGAAAATATTTAGATTTAAATTCTATAAACCTTTTTGGATCATCATGATTTTGAGTTTAAATTTCATTTTTTATACTGTAAAAATTTGATAAGTTATATTTATATATAAATTCTGCAAAATTTTACTATAATCAAATAATTAATAAGGTTTCATAACAACCAAACTAAAAATTTATAGTACAGTAGTTACAGATACTAATTCTGTGGTAATATGAAAAAAACATTGGAGAATTTATCTAAAGCATTCATTGGTGAAAGCCAAGCAAGAAACAGGTACACCTTGTATTCTAAAATAGCTAAAAATGAAGGGTACGTTCAGATTTCAGATATCTTTCTTATTACAGCAGATAATGAAAGAGAACATGCAAAATGGCTATTTAGAATGATCCAAAATCTAAAAAAAGAGTTTGGTGATGTTGATGCAGTTACTGTGGAGGCCGAAGCCCCTCTGGTAATGGCAACTACACCCGAAAATATCAAAGCAGCCATCGCTGGTGAACACTATGAAAATAGTGAGATGTACCCAGGATTTGCAGATGTTGCTGATGCCGAGGGACTAGATGATGTGGCTGTAAGGCTACGAGCCATTGGAAAAGCAGAAGAACACCACGAATCAAGGTACAAAAAACTTTTAGACATAGTTGAATCAGGTACAGTTCTAGAGAAAGACCATGAAGTCAAATGGGTATGCACAAAATGTGGTTATGTCCACACAGCAGCCAAACCACCATTAAAATGTCCTGCATGTGACCATGCTAGTAAATACTATGAAATATTATGTGAGGAGTACTGATAAAAAATGTTAGAAAAAGGACAAATTTTCAGATGCAATACTTGTGGAAACATTTTTGAATTAATACATATAGGCGGAGGAGAAGCTGTCACCTGTTGCGGTAGTGATATGGAAAAACTCAGTGACGCTCCTAAAGATGTGGGTGCCGAAAAACATATCCCAATCATAGAAAAAACAGATTCAGGTGTAAAGGTTAAAGTTGGAAAAGTACAACATCCAATGGAAGAAAAGCATTATATTGCTTGGATTGAGATTATAACCGATAAAGGAACACAAAGAGCTTATCTCAAACCTGGTATGGTACCTGAAGCAGAATTCATGGTTGATGACGTCAACAATTTAATAGCAAGGGAATACTGTATTATTCATGGACTATGGAAAAGCATGGACTGATTAATATCCATTTTCCTCTTTTTATTTTCTTATCTGATTTATAACAATTTTCTGATACTTTCTAAATCATATTTGTAATTGTTTCATAATACAATAAATATATATTAGAATGATTTTATAGGAACATTTTGGAAATTAAGAATTATTATCGATTAAGTAATGAAAATTAGTGCAAATATTCGAGATAGTAAAATCTGATACGTAGCTCTATATAATGATAGCAAAAATATCGATACTTATTTTAATTTAATCATTTCTGCAAAACAAACAGAAAATTTGCTGTAAATTTACCAATTACACAGTAACTAATTTATTATGAGTCTATATTTTTCTCCCTTCATGAATATTTATAATTTAATTCAGATGGATAAAAAAAAGAACTTGCAAATATAATTCTAAAGATTTAAAAGATAATATTAGGTACGTTTAATTTAGATAAATATTTCAATAAATTTCAATTCTTCAATTCGTCACTGTAATCTATACTTTTGAGTTTTCTAATCAAAAAGGAAATAATAAATTGTAACTTTCGATTTATTTTTTATTCGTACCATAAAATCCTAAATAAATGGATATATGTTTTTTTAAATACGTTCTTTGTATTTTAGTTCTTTAAATGTAATCTTAAATTGGGTTCCATTTTTTCTTTGAATTGATATTTTACCATCAATTTGTTCCGTTAAACTTTTTACTAGTAAAATACCAAGTGTTTTTATTTTGTTAATGTTAATATTTTCTGGTAATCCTATGCCATTATCACTTATAATAAGTTCAAACTTATCTTCTACTTGTTTAAGAGATATAATAATCTTTCCTTTCATTTGATTGGGAAAGGCATATTTTAAACAGTTAGATATGAGTTCGGTTATGATTAGACCGCATGGAATTGCAGTTTCTATATTCAAATTTACATCTTCTATTTTAAGTATTGGTTTGATATGGTCTTCTTTAACGTTGTATGAATAAAATAAGTTTGAAATCAAGCTTTGAATATAATCTACAAAGTTTATTTTTGTTAAATCTGTAGATAAATATAATTTTTCGTGGATCATAGCCATGGATTTAACTCGATTCTGACTCTCTTTCAATACGTCAACCGCATCTTCATCGTTCAAATAATCTATCTGAAGGTTGAGTAAGCTTGAGATGATCTGCATATTATTTTTTACCCTATGATGTATTTCTCTAAGTAACACTTCTTTATCTTTAAGAGATGCTTTAATTTTATTTTCTGCATCCTTTAATTCTGAAATATCTACTAAAATACCTCTTAATCCTATAATTTTATCTTCTTGGATAATTAGATTAGTATTTACGATTATTGGAAAAGTAGTACCATCTTTTTTGAGTGCTATAAATTCTCCAAATGGTAATTTTTCTCCATTTAATATCCTTTGGTTATTTTTCATAGCTCTTGCACGATCTTCAGGAACTAAAATTTGGATCATATTTATTCCTTTATTCAGTTCTTCAGGGGTATAACCAAAAATTTGATGACCTATATGATTGACAAATGTGATATTTCCATTTAAATCGGTTTCAAATATTGTTTGTGGTAAAAGTTCAGCCAAATCTCTATATTTTTTCTCGCTTTCTTGTAATGTTTTTTCAGCTCTTTTACTTTCTGTAATATCACGAGATATTGATAATACCACCTTTTCTTCATTTAATCCAATTAAAGTACTTTTAACTTCTACAGGTATTTTTTTCCCATTTTTGGCTTGTTGAATAATATCAAATTCAAGATATCCTTTTTCAAAAATATTAAAAGCATTTTTTTGTATTTCAGATCGTTTTTCATGCGCAATTATGTCCATTGGTGTCATATTTAAAAATTCATCATATGTGTAACCTAGCCTTTCAATGCCTACATTATTTACATCTATGAACTTTCCGGGAATGCCATTTTTTATTATATTGAGATGAATCATGTCAAATTCATTGTTGAATATTTTCCGATATTTGTTTTCATTTTCTTTTAATTTTTTTTCTTTTTTATGCTTGTAAAGTGCTAATTCTATTGTATATTTAAGTTGATTGCCATTATAAGGTTTAATTATATATCCATAAGGTTCAGTGATTTTGGTTTTTTCAAAAATTAAGGGGTTTTTAGGATAATCAATTAAATAAATAAGAGGTATATCAAGTTTTTTAATCTTATTAACAGCTTCAATATTATTTAAATCCCCTTTTAAGAATATTTTCATCAAAATAAGATCCGGCATTATATCTGAAGCTTTATTTACGAGTTCTTCATAAGTATAAATAATATATGGAACTTGATAACCAATTCCTTCTAATTTTTGTTTAAGTTCCTTAGTTTCTAAACTTTCATCTTCAACTAATAAGATTATAACATTTTTCATTTTAGATAAACCTATGATATAATTAATAATTAATAACGAATTTTGTATTTCTGCTTATTTTGATTTAACTTAAAGTAAGTTTTTCATGAGAATGTTTTAAGATATCTTNNNTATTAAATCTATAGTAAAACCTAATCAATTAATATTTAAAAGAGGTAATCTGGAAATTGAGAATGATATGACTGAGTTAAGTAATATTATTAAAGAAATTCAGTTGTTTAAAAATATTGATGATATTTGTATTTATAAAGATAATTAATTTGAGGAGTTAGTACATTTTGAGGGGAATAAATTATTATAATTATCCTCAAAAGTTTGGATCTTATACAGATACTAATCATGTAAGTTATGAGTTATTCCCACCTAGTTTTGAATTTATTTTAATATCGATTTTTAAATTATTGATAAAAATGAAGTATATTCTTCATTAACATCATCTTTAGATAAATATTAATTTATTTAGAAGTGGTTTTGCTGTTATGACTTTAATGAATTTTATTTAAATGAATAATAAAAACAATTCTTTTAAACTCGGGGGTTTTTATAATAAAAAAACAATATTAATAGTATGGATATTATATCAGCAATAGCTAATGGTATAGCTGCACTATTTACAGGCATCAGCGTTTTAGTAATTGGAATCGTTTTAGGATTTATTATAGCTGGTGTTATTGGAATTATTATATATGGAATTATAAAGGTTAGGGACAGAAATAAATATAAATAAAAATTTTCTTAATAAAAAAATTAAGGAAAATGGATTTAATTAATTTTACAATAAATTTATCTCTGGAAAAAATGAGCTATTTTAGATAAAAATGATTCTCTAACATTATCTTCTTCTTCATATTCTGAGAAATTATCATGCATAAAATAATTTTGGGAATCAATCAGATTAATTGACCTGATAACTTTTTCATATTTACCTTTATCATTAATTTTTCGAGCTTTAACATTATCATTAAACATAATATCTAACATATGCATGATTTTTAGTTTTAAAATTGGATTATTAATAGGAAAAGCAATTTCAACTCTTTTTTCAGTATTTCTAGTCATTAAATCGGCACTCGATAAATATATTGAAGTATCATCTCCAGTACCAAAGCAATAGATCCTTGTATGTTCCAAAAACCTACCAACTATACTAATCACTTCAATATTTTCTGTTCTATTAGGTATTCCTGGGATTAAACAACAAATACATCTAACAATTAATTTAATATTAACACCAGCATTAGATGCTTTACTTAGCATGTCAATTAATTCTCTGTCGGTTAATGAATTCATTTTTAATATAATGTTTGCTGGACGGTTATTCATTGCATTATCTATTTCAATGTTGATTTTTTCTATCAAATTTTTCTTCAATCCAAAGGGTGCGACTAATAACTGTTTATATTCGTCATTTAAATTCGAAATTGCCATGTTTTTAAAGAATAATACCGCATCTTCGCCAATAGCATTGTTGCTTGTAATAAAACTATAATCTGTGTATAATTTACTGGTTTTTTCATTGTAATTTCCAGTTCCTAATTGTGTAACATATTGAAATTTATTTTTCTCTTTTCTTGTTATTAATAAAATTTTTGAATGTACCTTGAACTCCTCAAAACCGTATAAAATCCTGCATCCGGCTTCTTCTAACAATCCCGCATAGTGAATATTATTTTCTTCATCGAATCTGGCTCTGAGTTCAATTAAAACAGTTACATCCTTCCCATTTTCAGCTGCTTCCAATAAATATTTTATAATTGAGGAAGATCTAGCTAATCTATAAATAGTAATTTTAATTGAAATTACATTTTCATCGTTGGCTACTTCTTTTAAAAATCTTAAAAAAGGTTTAATGGAATCAAATGGAAAGCAGAGTAAAAAATCCCTCTTTTTTAACTGTGGAATTATCTTTCCTTCCTTAATAAAATTAGGTATTTTAGGATAAAAAGGATCGAATGACAATTTATAGAATATTGTCTTATTTATTTCATCTACATGGCTATATAGATCATAAACATAATTCATTTCTAAAGGAACATTAGAGACCTGTACTTGATTTTCTTGGATATTCAAATGGTCGCATAGAAATTTTTTTAAATTTGGATCAGAATATTTATAGAATTCTAATCTGATCGGTGCTAAACGAGTTCTTTTCTTTAAAAGTTTCTTCATGTATCCTTTATAATCTTCATCTTCGTCTATTTGGGAATTAGATAGGACGATATCTGCATTTCTTGTTACAGAAACAATTGTTCTAAATTCTACATGATAATTTGAAAATATCTCGTTAACATATTCGTATATGATTTTTTCTAATAGAATATAGCGCAGAGGATTATTTGGGAAGTATATTACCTTAGGTAATGAGGATGGAATAGGAATTAGTCCATACAATGTTTTTCCTTCATTTTCCATTATCAGCATGACATTTAATGATTTATTTAATAAATGTGGAAAAGGATGGTGTATATCGATAATTTGTGGTGATAAAATGGGAAGTATGTTATTGAAGAAATATTTATTGATAAATTTTAATTCGCTTTTAGTTAAATCTCCAAAGTCTAAGTCGTAGATACCTTCAGCTTTTAAAAGTTTATTTAAAGATTTAAATACATCATCTCTACGTTGATATAGACTTTTTGTTCGATCAAAGATAGCATCTAATTGTTCTTGTGCATTTTGACCAGTTTTATTATCAATATAGCCCTTATCAACAAGGGATATATCATATAAACTTCCACATCTAACCATATAAAATTCATCTAGATTACTTGTGAAAATAGATATAAATTTTAGACGTTCTAATAATGGTACCGAACCATCCTCTGCTTCTTCTAGAACACGATCATTGAAGTTTAACCATGATAACTCACGGTTTTGTGTGAAACTGTAATCTTTAGTAGACATTTAAAACCTCTTTAATATTTTTTTATATAGATATCCTTCTCTAACACTAAATTTACTAATTTCTAACTGTTCGCATCCAAAATAAGAAGTAATCGACTCTAATATTAATAAAGCAGGGACTAAAGTATGTATCCTTGATGGTTTTACGTGTAATATCTGATCATAAATATCTTTATTATTGAAATCATGGACATTGAGATTCAACTTTATTTCTAATTGCTCTAATGTTTTAACATCTATTATACCAGATTTTTTTTCTAATAAATCTAAATTCAATAATATTTTTTCAATTGCACGTATGCTTCCACCTACACCACACATAAATGGAATTTTTCCTGGAAAGTTAAGACCAATTTTATCTAATTCAAGGTATGTTCTTTCTTTAATCAAGATACACTCTTCTTTATTAGGTATCATGTCTGAAACATATTCATTAAACATTTTTAAGGAACCTATGGGAATACTGTATCCGTCTTGTATCTTTTTATCTTTAAAAAATACAATCTCAACACTTCCTCCACCAAGATCAATTAGAATTCCATTGTTTTTTTTAATAATTTGAATTGATCCACAAAAACTTAAATTTCCCTCTTCTTCACCCGACAATAAATCAATTTCAAGTCCTATCTCATCTTTAATAATTTGAATAACATCGATACTGTTTCTAATATTTCTAAGAGAGGCTGTGGCAAAGAAACTGTAGTTATCAATTTTTAGATAGTCCAAACTATCTTTCATTTCTTGAAGAACGGCTAATAATCTTTCAATACCCTTATCAGTTAATATTTCATTGTTAATATAAAATACTAATCCTAAACTTTCTTTTTTTGAAATTACTAAACTTATTTTGTCGTTATTACAACGATAAATATTTAATCGAACTGTATTTGAACCAATATCTACTATTCCATATAACATCGATAATAACCTCATTATAAGAAGGAAATCTAAAATAAATATTCTAATTATCCTTCAACATTTTTCCTTTCGTTGCTTAATTATATCTTTAAATTTTTTAGTGAAATCAAATTTTTTTTCTAATACTATATTTGTTTATTTTCATAATTATAATAATACAAAAATGTTTAAACTTGAATTAACTCTAAATGGAAATTTCATTCATCCAATAATTATATCCTCTAATAATTGGATATCTACTGTATAAACTGTTTTTATCTTATATATTATCAATTCTTCTTTTTATGTCTATTTAAATAGCCCTATTAGTCTTAATTTTTATCTTATTTGTATCTGAAAATTTTATTTAATTTTTTTTCACAAAATGTGATATCTTTTACACTTGAAGTGTATGTCTAATCCTCTATTTATATTTAAAGCAAAAGTAATAAAATCCTAAAATTTGATAAATTTGAGCATATCTTTATTAACATATCTTTTTATTGTTTTATATGCTTATTTTATTTTTCAATATAGAATTTGCATTCTTTAATAAAAAAAGAGGATAATTGAAGATTTATGGTTAATTTATTGTCCATTTTATGATTGACTATCTTATTTATGGTACTGATTAATTCAATTTTATCACTATTAGTGAAATGTGATATTATCATTTAATTTCAAAATTTACTGTATTTTGTTCATTATATGTGTATTATAATTCTCTAATAGCAGATTATAAGTACTTGAATCATCATATGAATCATTGGAATAAAAAAAATTCTTTATAAAAATTTATAGTAATTCGGGATATTAAACAAAAAAGCCGGAATAATATGAATTCAAAAATGTTATTTGAAAATTCTAAGACTTTTTATATTTTTGGACTTCTCTCTATTTTAATTGGATTAATACTTATTAATCTAGATTTTAACTTTTTAGATTATTTTTTACTAGGAATAGGAATAGTATTATTAGTTTAGGACTAAATGAGACTATAAAACCTATATAAGTTATTTTGGTCAAAAAATCAGGTGGAAAATGTGTAAAAAAGAATAATAAAATTTATAATAAAAAATTTTCCGGGTGTAAAACTGAATAATTAGATATTTACGTTATTATTCCAGAAAAGAGGTGTACATGCTAACTGATCCAATAGTTCAAGAGATATTAATTGATATAACTCATGATGAAGAAAGCAGTGTTTCTGTTATCGGATGTATATTAAGTGGTGTAACATCTGATTTTGATATTGCCGAGGAAACGGGTATAAATTTGACTATTATTCGGAAAGTTTTATATGACTTACACTCTGCAGGCCTTGCAACTTACAATCGTATAGAGGATCCCGATAACACGGGTGACATTTACAGCTGGAAATTTAAACAAGAAAGGGTATGTGAAATTATTCAAAGTAAATATGTAAACATATCAGCAGAAATTGAAAAATCCATTAAATATGAAGAAGAAAACATGTTCTTTGTTTGTAAATCCAACAATCATAGATACAAATTTGAAAACGCATCTGATCATAACTTTGAATGTCCTATTTGTGGTGATTCTCTTAAACATCAAGATAATTCTAAGATAATATTGGAACTTTTAAAGGAGAAAGAAGCCATATCATCCATGGTAAAACTAAATATTAACTCAATCATATAAATACTGAAATCTATAGTATTATATTTAATATTTGATTAAACCGTTAAAAGATTAGTAAATGGTATCAATACCATTTCTATCTAAATTCTCATTTTCAACTAATTCATCTAAAATAGTATCTACAACTACTTAGTTAAGATCTAATTTATTTTCATGATTAAAAAAAATAAAAAGTATTCTTATGGATTTAATAGGAATACTGTGTAGTTTAGGTATCCTGCAATGGTTACCCAGATCAGGTATGGAATTAATATTAATGCTGCAGGTTTAGAAATACGGTAGAAAACTAAGATAGTAATTAGAACTGATATCCAGAGAATTATTACCATTACTAAACCGCCAAATATGTTGTGGCTAGCAAAGAATACTAATGACCATACAACATTTATCACAAGTTGTGCAGCAAATACAAGGATAGCTATTTTTACATCTTTTCTTTCTAAACCTTCTCTCCAAACTAAAAACAAAGATATTCCCATAAGAACATATAATGTGCTCCATATAGGTCCAAATGCCCAATTTGGAGGTGTCCAGGCGGGTTTTATTAAAGAAACGTACCAAGTTGTTATTTGCTTTAAAGTATAAACTGTTCCAACAGCTCCTGCTAAAAATACAACTAATATTGAAACAATCAATTTCGGGATTTCATGAATATTAAAACTATTCATATTAACCAAAACCTCCTCAATCTATTTATTTCATATTATATCAAAAACTAATCATAATACAGTATGGTACATACCATATTAATATATGGTGTATAATCAATAATATTAGTTACAATTATTTTAAATATCAAATTAAACCAAATTATTATAATCATGGAGCATGAATTTTAATCAATTTAGCACTAATATCCCGAAAATTATACTGATCCAAGTGTTAATCTCTTTACTTTAGTAAGGAATATATATTTGAACTTATATACTGAGAGTATTCTATTATTATTTTTTAATAGATCTGTTTAATTTAAAAATAATATCATAAAAAAAGATTATTCTAAATAGTCCCACTTTTTATTATAATCATAGTGAGATTCTTTTTTTAAGAAACTATGAATTACAAAAAATAATAATATTAAATTTGAGTAAATTTTGATTACAAAACTTTAAGTTAAAACAAACCTTAATTATTAAGGATGATGAAATAAACAGAAATTATTGATGGATTAAAAGTGAATATTATGAATAATAAGATTATAATTTTGGGTTTAGTGATCATAGTCGTTTTTTTAAGTGGATGCATACAGTCCGACTCATCAAAGATTGATTCCCTATCAGTATCCATTAACTCACATCTAAAAACTGGAGATGGAGACTATAACACTGCAGGGACCTATACCAATGAATTTCTTTATAGTGCCGCATTAGCTGAGTGTAATAATGCTTCTTCAGAATATAATCAGGCACGATCATTAGCTAGCCAAGGTTTAACATACGCTCAAGATTCCAATGATACAGTTTATGCTAGTTATATGCAGTCTGTTTTAAATGAAATAGATGCCAAGATCAATGCTACAAACGAACTCAAAACAGCAATCCCATATTTACAGGATAACGATACAATAAACGCTAATATTTATTCGAGTGATGCTAATGGATATATGGATGATGCAACTACATTTAACAATCAAAGAGAGAATATAGTTAAGCAAAACCCGACAAAATTTAAATAATTAAAGTATGGGATATAATATAAAAAATACTGATTTTTAGAGGTTAAGAATGATAAAGAAATGTATAGAATGTAAAGGTAAAGGTTATAATGTCACAAGTTACAAGGTATGTGAAAGCTGCCATGGAACAGGTGTTAAAAGTGAGGTGGATCTTAAAAACCACTTTAAAGGAGTATCATCAAACGCAGTTAAACGATTCGAACTTGATGAAGAACAGGATGTTCCTTGTGGAGCATGTAATGGAAAGGGTGAAATCGAAGTAACTGAAGAATGTGCAGAATGTAGTGGAGAAGGTGAGTTAAATGTCTGCAGAAAATGTGGTACAGCCCTAGAAAATGGAGATTACTGCAGCGACTGCCAACCCAAGGACATAGTTTACGTACTCCATCCAGCATGTGACATGGACGACCTTGAAATAGGTAGTGAATACAAAGGTAAAATAACAAGGGTAGAAAACTATGGGGTATTTGTAAGCCTGTCTAAAAAGGTTTTTGGACTTTTACGAATACGATCACCCAGCTACTCTGTTGGGGAAGAACTATTTGTGAAGGTAATGGAGATTAAGAGGTCACGTGGGGAAGTGGATCTATCACCATCCACTATCAAAGGTTCATATGAAGTTATTAAGCTCAAAAAGAATATTTCACGTACCAAGATCAATGAGATCAACAACAGATACATGGGCAAAACTGTAAGAATCGTTGGTGAAGTTGTACAAGTCCAGCAAACATCAGGACCCACAATATTCACTGTGTCAGATGAAACAGGTACAACATGGGCAGCGGCCTTTGATGAACCTGGAGTTAGGGTTTATCCTGGAGTTAACACAGGTAACATAGTTGAAGTACTGGGTGAGGTTAACCTTCACGGTGGTAAGATACAGATAGAATCAGAATCTATTGACAGACTCACCGGTCAAGATTCTATTGACATAAGAAAACTTATAGATGATGCAATTGATGAACGTGCAGAACCTGAAGAAACAGAGTTTTTAATTGAGAGTGAAACACTTAATCAGCTACGTCCAATGATGCAAAATGCTGCAAAAGCAATAAGAAGAGCCATACTCGATGGAAGATCCATCCTTGTAAGGCACCATGCCGATGCAGATGGAATTTGTGCAGGAGTTGCAATTGAAAAAGCTGTTGTTCCACTTTTAAAAGAAGCTAATAACAATAGTGATGCAGAATGGCATTATTTTAAAAGAGCTCCAAGTAAAGCACCTTTTTACGAGATTGAAGATGTTGTTAAAGACCTATCATTTGCACTCGAAGATGTTGAAAGACATGGCCAAAAATTACCACTCATTGTTTTATTAGACAATGGATCAACAGAAGAAGATATGCTGGCTCTTATGAAGGTTAAAATTTACGATATCGAAGTAGTGGTTGTTGACCATCACTTCCCTGGAGAAGTTGTTAATAAAACAGTTGCTGTTGATGAATATGTCGATGTACATGTAAATCCCTACTTAGTTGGAGGAGATTCACAGATAACAGCTGGAGCACTTGCAGTGGAAGTTGCCAACATGATAAATCCTGAGGTAACCGAAAAACTGATGCACCTACCAGGTATAGCTGCTGTAGGNNGGAAATAAGGACAAACATGCAAAACTAATAGATGCACTATACAACGAGTCTATGAAAAGGGTTCAAACCCAACTTAGAGCAGCACTTCCAAATTTAAAAACTCAAAAACTTCCTAATGGTGTTATATTCAATGTGTTAGATGTGGAAAAGTATGCTCATAAATTCACTTTCCCTGCACCTGGAAAGACTTGTGGATTTGTTCATGACAACATAGTACAGAAGTATGGTGAAGAAACACCAATAATAACCCTGGCATATGGCCCTGATTTCAGTGTTATAAGAGCTACAGATGCAGTTAATGAGATGTTTGGATTTAACCTAAACGAAATCGTATCAAAATTAGCTATTGAAATACCAGAAGCCGGAATAGATGGTGGAGGACATGAATGTGCTGGATCCCTCAAATTTGTTGAGGGGCTTTCTAAAAAGGTTCTAGAATCATTTGCTCGAGAAGTAGCAGATCTAGGAAAATAGTCTATAAAAAAAATGAATTTTTGGATAACTAATTAAATTAAGTTATTAGATCCAAAATTTTCATTTATACAAATTTTTTAATAAATAAATATTCTCTGAACCTTACTTTAAATTTCAATCTATTTTTTTTATTTTTTTTTAGTTGTGTTCCTTATACTGCATTTCTCTAAAAATCACATCATATGAGATTCCATTATCCTGTTCAATTGTTAAATCCCCTTCTAATTGATTAACTAATGTTTTAACAAGATTTAAGCCCAGAGTGGATGTATTTTCTATTTGTAAATTGTCAGGAATACCTATTCCATTATCAGACACTTTAAAGTTTATCATGTTCTTGTCTCTTATCATGTTAAAACAGATCTTTCCATATTGTCTGTTTATGAATGCATGTTTCAAAGAATTGCTTACAAGTTCATTAATAATGAGACCGCAGGGAATAGCTGTTTCAATATCTAATTTCACATCTTTAACATTTACTTCCCATTCAATTTGCTTCTGATTGGCCGAGTATATCTGAAAAAGACTTTTTATGAGTCCGTTAACATAACTTTTAAAATCAATTTTTGCAAGATCATCAGTTTGATAAAGCTGTTCATGTATCATAGACATTGATTTTACTCTGTTTTGACTTTGGCTAAAAATATCTTTCATTTCAGGATTTTCAATGTTGTTGGACTGTAAACTGAGCAGGCTTGAGATGATCTGCATGTTGTTTTTAACACGATGATGAATTTCTCTGAGCAATACATTTTTCTCTTCAAGGGATCTTACAATTTGTTTCTGGGCTTTATCTCTCTTGGAGGCTTCTAATGTAAGAGATAAAATGTATGACACCGAAGCAGCAAAATCCTGCTCTTCGAATGTCCAAGTTTTACTATTTCCAGTTTGTTCCATAGACAATACCCCAATCATTTCTTTTTGAAGCCATATTGGAACGTTTAACATCGAAATAATGCCATTGGGTTTAATATAATCCTCTCTTAATTCCGTTGTGTCTGGATTTGTTGAAGCATCTTCAGCTGTTATATTGTGGCATGTTTCAAGTGCATGTATGTAAATTGGATAATCTTTGGTATCCCGGCTAGATCCTTTTTCATGGATATGATCATCTAATTTATAGAGATCAGAACAGTTTAAAATACTTTTATCCTCATTAAAAAACCATAAACTAACACGATCAATGTTAAGAGTTTTAGAAACAGTTTCAGTTAGATGTTTGAGGGTTGTTTCTAGAATTGAAAAATCTTCCTTGTAAAGTTCAAGCAATACATTCTGACAACTAATTGTTTGCCTTGTAACAGCGCGTTTTTTATTTTCAACAGCTTTCCTTTCACTAATATCTGTACCTATATAAAGAATTCCCAATACATTTGATTTTTTTGAAATAAACGATTTAGACAAAAGGATGGGAACAGATAACCCATTTTTTAATTTTAACAGCGTTTCAAAGTCTTCAACATTCTCTTTATATGGCTCATTTGAATCTATACCAACGTTTAACGGGATGATCAGATCCAAATCACATCCAATGATCTCATTTTCATTGTAGCCTAGAAGTTTCAGACCCACAGGATTAACATAGTTAATATGTTTAAAACAATCTGTTATAACCATAAAATTACTTATATTTGCAACTATTTCATTAGTCGCGATAGTAGGTGTAAGGGAGGGTAATCTGTAATTTGCAACTCCATAGGAAATAAAAATAAGTCCGAGTGATGCTGATGTATAGGTTAATTCAGGAAAATTAACTGAAAAGACGGGAAGAATTAATTCAGTTATCAGGCTCAAAATCAAAACAACAGTTAAACCAGTTAATATATAGAATATTTGAACTTTTTCCATTCCAATGCTTTTTCTATAATAAGTATAACTAATAATTATTGTAGCAATTCCTAAAAATATTATCCATATACTTGTAATTGAGAATAATAATAAATTTGTTGATAAAACTTCATTCCATCCCCAATATTTTAATACCAGTCCATTATTTAGTTGATTTGTTAAAAAACTTATTAAGAATATGATTACAGATGGTGTAAAGAGTAAAATTATGAAAATTTTATTTTTCAAAATATTAATTCTTTTAGTAACCTCTAAAACTATAACTAGGAGAATCGGCATTAGAAACGGCCATAGTGAGGAAGCCTTTAGCCAGAAGTATGCTGCAGATATTGTTTCGGACTGTCTCATACCGTATTCTACAAATGCTAAGTAAGCTACAAGAAGACATATGATCGCAATTAATTTGTTTAATCGATTATTAGGATTTTTATAATAAATGAAATTCCCAAGTAATAAAGCTATTATGGATGATAAAAGGGATATGAAGGCATAAGGATTCATATAGTTCTCCGATTTTTAATATTTTAGTAATAAATACATCCAAATTATATAACTGAAATTAATAATAATTGTTTAATAATTGGATTATTAGTAATATATTATTATTCATATAAAGGCTATTTAATACTATTAAAAAAAAAGAGAAAAAATAATAGATAAATAATAATATTCAAATTTATAATTTCATGATCTATTCTTGTTGGATTTCATGGTAGTAATCACACAGCTCTGCAATTGGGCAAATTTCATGTTTTGGTCCTATTGGTCTGCAGATGGTTTGACCAAACTGTACAAAAAGGTCATTTAACGGTAACCAATACTTCTTGGGAACTACTTTCATAAGTTCTAACTCTGTTTCATCAGGATTTTTGGTGTTAACAAGTCCTATACGATTTGATATTCTATGAACATGAACATCTACAGGAATAGCGTCTTCATGGAATCCATAGACCAGTACACAGTTGGCAGTTTTTCTTCCCACTCCGGGGAGGCTTAATAGTTCTTTAAGATTATCTGGTACTATATCATCGTAGTCTTCATGTATTATCCTGGAAACTTCCTTAACCCTTCGTGCTTTGACATGATAAAAACCAGATTTTTTAATCAGTAACTCAACTTCCTCAACTGGTGCAAATGCAATGGCTTCGGGGGTTGAAAACTTTGAAAAAAGTAATGCAGACGCAGCGTCTGTATTTTCATCCCTTGTACGTTGTGATAAGATTGTTCTAATAAGAACCCTGAATGGATCGCTGTCTTCAAAGATTCTAAGGGCATATATTTCTTCCAATTTTTCTATTATAAAATCAATGGATTTATCAACCTTACTACTGTTTTTGGCACACATGGTATCTTTTTTAGTATTTAATAAAATATTTTAAATATTAATTAAAGGTCTAATCTAAATTCAGATCATAAATACATATATTTTTTTATATTAATATAACTTGATTTGATAAATTAAGAGTTGATATTCTGAGATAATAAGACCATAAATTTATTCATTTTAATTATTTATGATTTAACTTCAAATCTATCATCAACTAGATCATTAAAATAATTCTACGATGATATAATTTCAAAATAAATAATATAAGGATTTATATTTATTTGCTATTTATAGTCTAAATTTAGTCTATGTTTTTCAATTTTTTTTATTTGATCTTGAACTTCTTCTAATCCTATCTCCCAATGTCTCAGTTCCATTGTTCCATAATCTTCATTTTTAATCCAGCTACGTTTTACAGCTTTTAAATCTACTTTTGAATCGTATAGTTCAGGTTTATAAGTATCATTATAATCTTTAATAAGCAATAATATTCTTTCTAATAGTTTCAATTCTCCGATATCCTCCATAATTTCCCCTCCTTCACAAAAGTTATTCCAACTACTTAAACTAATTATTTGAATCTGAAACAAATTATTATCCTAGAATTCCTAAGTGCTTTATCAATTCTGGGCAATGGAATAAACAACGAGATCCATATTCTATTCTATAATGAATTTAGGTTAATTTAGGGTACAATTACCCAATAAAGTATTTCAAATATTGACTTAATATATGATTCAAATATCATGACCTGTATAATTATAATTGGAACATGGACCTAATTCATGATAATATAATATGAATATTTACTTAAGGGGAGATATGATGGAAAGATTTAGTAAATATATTATTTCAGTAGTGATTATTTTTATTGTAATTTATAGTATAGATTCCCTATTCTTGAGGCATTTATTCTGGGAACGTTTAATAGTCAATATTGGAATTGTTTTGGTGTTTCTAGTTTTATTTTTAAGATATATGAAATAAGAAACAATTTGAATAGTTAATATCTTATTATATTGATATTTCAATAAAATTTTAATATTAATTGATGTATAAAGAACAATTGGTGATTAAATGGTGAATTTAATAGTTAATATAATATTTGTAATATTATTTGTGGGTGTTATATTCTTTTTAGATTTTAAATATTTTAGACATGATTTTTGGAAACGGTTATTTGTGAATATACTAGTCGTTTTAGTAGCTATTGCAATATATTATCTGTTTATAATTAATTTATAATTAAATAGGGTAATTATCTATTTTTTTTATCAATTACGAATATTTATTGAATATAAAATAAAAAAATATTTTTTTTATGATTTATTTTTTATCATGTGTAGGAGTGTTAATAAGCCCTCTCCAATTCCCTTCCCACTTGTTGCAATCGTGGGTATTATGGGTGTTTCTGGTTTTATTATATGATGTTCTATTATATTAGGTTTAATATCCTGTTTGTTTGCAAAGAGAACGTATGGAACATCTTTAATATTTAATTTTGTGAGTATTGTTTCATCAACGTTACTTATTCCCTTTGAACTGTCTATCACAACTATTGCACCGTCGAGTCCTTGTGATAATATTTCCCTCATAAATTCAAATCTTTCCTGGCCTGGTGAACCAAATATATGAATTTTTTCACCTTCTATTATGGTGTTTCCATAGTCAAGAGCTATGGTTGTACCATTATATTCTATTTTAGCTTTTTTTTGGCATATGTTTTCGAGGGTGGTTGTTTTTCCAGAGTTATATGATCCTAATACCACGATTTTAGTCTCTTTTTTTCTCATGTTCCATTTCCTGTTGTTAATTTCTTCATGATATTGGGGAAGTCTGGGAAGGAAACATTGTATACAGAGGCATCTTCTATTATTATGTTACCAACTTTCAGTCCTATAATATAAAATGCCATGGCGAGTCTGTGATCCATATGTGATTTTACAACTCCTCCATGAACTCCTCCTTTTATTGTGAGGCCGTCTTTATTTTCATTTAATGAAACACCTAGTTTGGATAGTTCAACAGCACATGTATGAATTCTGTCTGTTTCCTTGAAACGTGCATGTTCCACTCCGGTGATCTTTGTTTTCCCATCTGCCATGGCACCTAGTGCAGCAACAGTGGGAAGAAGGTCAGGGGCGTTTTGAAGATTTACTCCAATTCCTTTGAGGCTTCCCTGACCAACTATCTTAACCTCATTATTTTTAACTTTAACCTCACAACCCATATCCTTAACTATGTCCAAGATGAATTTATCGCCTTGTTTTGAGTTATGTACCAAATTTTTAATGGTTAAATCGGAATTAATTGCAGCTGCTGCTGCAATTAAATATGATGCAGATGAATAATCCCCTTCAACAGTGTAATCTTTTGATCTGTATATTTGAGGTTCTATATGGAATGAATTTTCAGTCCGTTCATAGTCCACATAAACTCTGAATTTTTCCATAAGATCAAGTGTCATATCCACATAGGGTTTTGATATGAAATCGCCCTTAACTTTAAGATCAACACTGTTTTCTGCATAGGGAGATGCCATTAGTATAGATGATATGTACTGTGAACTAACATTTCCATTAATATATGTTTTTCCACCTTTAAATCCACCTTTTATAATGATTGGTGGCTTTCCATTGTTTCTGGTTGAAAATGCAGACACACCTAATGGTAAAAGTGCATCGATCAGATCTTGCATGGGACGGGTTCGTAGTGATTTATCACCTGTTAAAACTGTATATCCTTCGGCTAGTGATGCTACACTGGTTAAGATACGAAGTGTTGTTCCTGAATTTTTAATGTCAAGAACATTCTCTGGTGTTTTGGGTTTGCCATTAATTCCAGTTATCTCACTGTAGTTATTTTGCTGATTAACATGGGATCCAAATGCTTGACACGAATTTAGGGATGCTAATGTATCCTCAGAATACAGAGGGTCTTTTATTTTTGAAACACCTTCTGCAAGGAAAGCCATAATAAATGCTCGATGGGTATAGCTTTTTGAAGGAGGTGCATTAACAGTACCCTCAATTCTATCAGCTGCTTGTACCCTAAGCTCCATTAGATCACAATCTCCAGTACAACATCTAATTCTTCAGAATGGAATATCTCAACCTTCTCACCAGAACTTCCAACAATTATCTTTCGACCGGTAATATAATCCTCTGTTAATCTATGGCCTTCTATAATAATCTCTCCTTCTTTTTCAAGGGTTTCAGCTATTTCATTAGGATCCTTGGATAGTAAATATTTTACAATAATAGGTGCATCTTTCTTGAATTCAGGTCCTATCTTGGACATTACAGGTGTTAATTCGACAACTTTCTCCTTAACATCGGGTTTACCTATTTCAATATTAAGATTTTTGATCCTAGTAGTACCTGTTATATCAGATTCTAAAAGTTTTAATACACGGTGTAATTCGGGTTCTGTAGTATAAATAGTTGTAGATGTTATGGGAATGTTTAAAGGTCTTCCTGTAGCAGATTTAAATCTTCTAATATCTCCTATAATACTAACAGCTATTTCTCCAAGCTTTTCAGCTTTTACGTCCATCAGTTCTTCTACAGGTAATGGCCATGCCTGTTTATGAATGCTTTTATCACCATCTTCAAGGTAATGATTCACCTCCTCGGTAAAGTGAGGTGTTATAGGTGATAATAGTTTCAGTGATGTTGAGATAACTGTTTTCAATGTGTACCTTGCAGCGTTTTTAGATCCTTGAAGATCCTCTGAATCGGTGTAAAGACGATATTTAACAGCTTCTATATATTCATCACAGAAATCATGCCATATAAATGCTTGTATACTATTTCTAGCATCTGCAAAGTTATATTTTTCAAGGTTATCTGTTACATCAGCAACTAAATGGTTTAATTTTGAAAGTATCCATTTATCCATAGGGTTTAGGTTTTCAAATGCAACATCCTCATCAACTTGATATTTTTCTATGTGTATGTTAATAAATCTGAATGCATTCCAGAATTTTCTAAGAAACTTATATCCATTCTTGACATCATTCCAGTCGAATGGAATATCTGATCCTGGTACACTGTTTGCAGACCATAATCTAATACTATCTGAACCATATTCATCGATAACAGCCTCTGGAGCAATTACATTACCACGGGATTTACTCATTTTATGTCCGTCTTCTCCAAAGACCATACCATTTACAACTATCCTATTGAAAGGTTTTTCATCAGTCAATGCTTTACATCTTAACAATGTGTAAAATGCCCAGGTTCTTATTATATCGTGTCCTTGTGGTCTGAGATCTGCAGGATAATAATTTTTATACTCTGGTGATGGCCAGCCAGCTATTACCATTGGAGTTATTGAACTATCCATCCAAGTATCAAGAACATCATATTCTCCTGTAAAATCATTACATCCACATTCACAAGTATTTGGTGGGTTTTCTATTGAAGGGTCTACTGGAAGATCTTCCGGATCTGGCAGCTGTACCTTTCCACAGTTTTTACAGTACCATACGGGTATTGGTGTTGCAAACAATCTTTGCCTTGATATACACCAGTCCCAATCCATGGAACCCGCCCAGTTTAAAAGTCTTATCTTCATATGCTCAGGAATCCAATCAATTTCTTCTGTTGTTTCCTGTATTTGGGTTTCAAGTTTATTTACTGCTACAAACCATTGTTTTTTAACTAATATTTCAATTGGAGTCTTGCATCTCCAACAGAGACCTACATTTTGATCGACGGGTTCCTGTTTTATAAGACATCCATTAACTTTAAGGTCTTTAATAATAGCTGTTTTACATTCTGAAATCGAAAGTCCTTTATACTTACCTGAAACTTCCTTCATCTTACCTGTTTCGTCAATAGCTTCTATTATATCTAATCCATATCTATTAACCCACGATACATCAGTTTTGTCACCAAAAGAACATATCATAACTGCGCCTGTACCAAATTCAGGATCAACATCTGTGTCGGTTATAATTTTTACTGGTCTGTTGTAGAGTGGTACTTCAACATTTTTTCCCTCAAGATGTTTGTAACGCTGGTCTTCAGGATGTACAACTACTGCAACACAGGCAGATAATAATTCTGGTCTGGTGGTTGCTATAATTACGTTTCCATCACCTTCTGTTTCTGGAAATTCAAGGTAATTCAGATGTGTTTTATTATCATTATAATCCACTTCTGCAAAGGCTATTGCAGTTTCACAACGTGGACACCAGTTAACTGGATGAACAGCCCTGTATATTAACTTTTTATTGTAAAGTTCAAGGAATGATAGTTGTGTCTTAGCACGGTATTCAGGGGTCATGGTTACAAATTCCCTTGACCAGTCCTGTGAAAAACCAAGTGATTGCATCTGACTTTTCATCTGATTAATATTTTCATGTGTGAGGTCTATACACATTTTACGAAATTCATCACGAGATACATCATTCTTTCTGATATTGTGTATTTCCTCTACCTTTACCTCTGTAGGAAGTCCATGACAGTCCCACCCTTGTGGAAACATAACATCATAACCAGTCATACGCTTAAAACGGGCAATTATATCGATAAATGTCCAGTTTAAAACATGTCCTATATGTATTGAACCTGTTGGGTATGGTGGTGGTGTATCTATAATATATCTTGGACGTGTACCATCACCTATGAACTTGTACACTTGGGTTTTTTCCCATTTATCCTGCCATTCCTTTTCTTTCAAGTGATCATAATCTGCTGGTATGTTATCGTTGCTCATCTAAATTCTCCTCTTAAATATAAATCCAAAATAGGAAATTTTTTTTAATTTTTGTAAAATAATTATTCATCTAACACTTTGTTGTGATTGATATGAAATCTATAAACGTTCATATCTTGTTAATTTACAATTATATTTCAAGACTATCAATTCAACATAGATATTCTAAAGTTACATTCCTTTTGAATGTTGTTGACCATGATATAGCGTTTTACTACATTAACACTTATCTTTTAAACTTAATTAGTCTTAGTATTTTAGATGATATTTAGTTTTTTATTCAAGTAAATGGGACTAATCAAATTAATTTAATTTCAACTTCTAGTGTTTATAAACTTTGTAAATAATTTAGAATTCCAATTTGAAAAATGATAAAATAAATCACTTTTAATATTTAAAAATTTTTAGCAATTTATATTAAACAAAAAAACAAATAGTCTTTTACAGTTTATATCATCCTAAATGTTAAGTAGTTTTTTTGTTAGAAATTTAAAAGGTTAAAAAAATGAACAAAAACGTTGATGTGGTGCTAATAAATCCCTACGATGAAAATGCAGTTAAGAATGCTCTTGGTTTCATAACACCTCCTTTAAATCTTATGTACCTAGCATCATCATTAGAGGCAGAACTCTACTCAGTTAAAATAATTGATGATGATCTACTGCAGAAGGGTTATGGAGAAGTAGCTGAACAAATAAAAAAAATAAATCCACCAATGGTAGGTGTAACAGCTGGAACATCTACAATTAAAAGTGCATTAAAATATTTGGAACAAATAAAAAAAATTTTACCCAATGTTTTAACTGTTATTGGAGGCCCTCATACCACATTCCTGCCATATGAAACATTAAAAGGGTCTAAATATCTAGATGTGGTTGTGATGGGTGAAGGAGAAGAAACAATTGTAGAATTGGCTGATCATGCCACCAAAAATTATCATGATATTAATGATATTAAGGGAATAGTTTACAGAGACTCAACCAACGGAAAGTTAAAGACAACAGAAAGAAGACCACTCATAAATGATCTGGACTCGATTCCGTTTCCAGCCCGACACCTTGTACCCTTTAGTGATTACGATGCAACCCAAGATCAAACTGGAGGTATAATAACTAGCAGGGGCTGTGTATATAACTGTACTTATTGCTCATCATCGTTAATCATGGGCAAAAAGTTTAGATCCCGAAGTCCTAAAAATGTTGTGGATGAAATTGAAGAGTTAGTAGATACATACCATATAAACGATATAGGCTTTATGGATGATACATTCATGCTCAATAAGAAAAGAGCACGTGAAATTGCAGATGAATTAAAAGTAAGAGATTTAGATATTAGTTTTGTTGCATCTTCAAGAGTTGACAGGGTAGATAAGGATCTGCTTGAAAATTTAAAAAGTTCTGGATTAAAAACAATTTACTATGGTGTAGAATCGGGATCACAACGTATCTTAGACCTTATGAAGAAGGGTATAACTCTTAAAAATGTTGAAGATGCGGTTGGGGCAGCTAAAGATGTTAATCTGGATGTTTTAACTTCATTCATACTTGGATATCCTGGTGAAACCGAGGATGATATGAATAAGACCATAGATTTTTCAACAAAACTTGATTCAGACTATTGCCAGTATTCCATTTTAACCCCATTTCCTGGTACTCCCATCTATAAAGATTTAATTGAAAAAAATTTAATAGATAACGATGAATGGAATAAATACACAGTGCTAAAACCTATATTGAAATATAGTGAAATTGGTTTAAGCAAGAAAATGGTTGAAAGGAAACTAGCAAAAGCTTATCTAAAATTTTATACACGGCCTAAATATCTCATGAAACATCGCTATATGATTAAGGTGATGTTACAAACTGTAATGAGAAGTTTTATACTTCCAAAGTTAACTGGAGGTAATGCTAAAGGTTGGTATCAAAATTTGGATAATGATAATTCTTCAAAATAGGGTTACAAATACAATCCTATAATTCTATACAATGGGGAAGTTTATGAATTGAAATGGGAATTAAGGGAAAAACTAAATAATGGTAGGATATATTAAAAGGTAAGGCAAAGGAAGCCAAGAATTAATTTATAATTAAATTTTCGAGAAACATATAAAATTTTTATATTGGAGGTAAATTTAAATGGTTGATAACGAAACACCCATCGTAATGGGTACTGAAAGCAATGAAACCCAAGAAGAGGCTAAAGAGGAAAATAAACGCACAGAAAACCGGTTGAGTGACATTGTAAGTTCCATTAGAGATAAACAAGAAGAACTAGGAAAAAGTTTATCTGATTACACTTCGTCTATCCAAAAACCACTAGCTGACATTATGGAAACTGAAACCTCATTTATAATAATTACAGATCTTCCAGGTGTTAAGAAGGATGATATTGATATAGACATATCAGAGGATAGTATAGATATAACAGCAAAATTCGAAGATGAAATAAACGAAAAAGGTGCTAATTATATTAAAAAAGAAAGAAATTATGGAGAAACAAAAAGATCAATAAGTTTACCAGCCAAAATAAATATAAAAGGTGCCACAGCTAGATTTAACGACTCAATTTTGACTGTTACACTTCCTAAATTAATGGAAGAGAAACATAAAGTCAATATTAATTAAATATTTTACATTTTTTTTTGAATAAAAAAAATAAATATTTTTAAATAATTTCTCTAATTTTTTAAGTAATCCTACTCTATGTAGCAGGTCAAACCCCCAAATCTATTGAAGCATTTGCAAATCTTAAAGAAATCTGTGAAACACATCTTAAAGATCATTATAATCATTGAAGTAATAAATCTGGTAGAAAATCCAGAATTCGCAAAAGACGATCAGATTTTAGCAATACCAACATTGGTTTGGAAACTTCCCGAACCCATAAAAAAGATAATAGGAACATTAGCCAATGAAAAGAAAGTTCTAGTAGGATTAGATATAAAACCAGCAAGTTAAAAATCCATGATTCTGGGTTTAAATAATGGATGAAAAACAAATAAATACGAAGAATTTGAAGAAATAATTGAAACCAAAAAAAAGGATGGAAAATATCTCCTACGTCTATTTGTAGCAGGTATAAACCCTAAAAAAAAAGAGCTATAGAAAATTTAAGGGAAATATGTGAAGAAAATTTAAAAGTCAATATGAACTCGAAATTATTGACATTTACCAACAACCCATATTTGCCAAAGAGGGTAAAATAATTGCAGCATCCACACTTATCAAAGAATTACCTACCAATACGAAGATTTGTAGGAGATCTATCCGATAAACAGAAATTATTAGTTGGACTCGACATAAGAAAATACAATAAAAAGTAAATTAATAATTTAGATGAATAATAAAATCAAAACTAAGGATGATTAGGAGATTAGAAGCAAATTGATAAGATTTATAAACTTAATACATTGATTATCTTTTGAGTACAAATTTAGATTTGATTTGTATTCACAAACCTTTAAAATATTACCTAGGACAAGTGTTTTTTATATTTTCCAAGTTTTCATACGTGAGTTGATTTTATTCTAATTATGCTTCTTCAATTAATTCAGTAGGGTTTTTATTAGTGAAGTTACAATATTGATTTAGAGTTTGTGTATACTCATTAATACTTGATTTTCTAAGATTTTGTGAGATAAATAAATCTTTGAAAATGTATATACTTCAAAATATCCATAATTTAAATATCTATAAAGTATACGGTTTTCAAAACTTAATATATTTTATTAATATGATTATAATAATAAAAAGAATTCAAAAGAGTGGTTTTTAACTTGGAAATATTATGGTTTTACATAGCAGTTGTTCTAGCAATTAGTGATGAAGTCCACAGTAGGATAATGTGGGGACTGTTTGCAGACTTTTACATACTTCTTGCAGGAGTCATAAAGGAAAGTGTAGCTTCAAATATCCGTCTATGGATAGTTCATGAATTCATGGAAGCTTGTTTCCATTTTGTATTATTATCTATTATATTCCTTTCACTCGAAATTGGATTGCTTGCAGCTATGATACACATGGCAGTAGATCTTTACCATGAAATATCAGGGATAGAACTTAACCCATTAGGCCATAGATGTCTACATTTCACAATAGAATCTATATTTTTTATAATTCTCTTTGCATTTGGACTTCCAACATAAATTATTCAAAGGAATAAATAATGCAAGAACTTAGGATAAAAAGACTGTAATAAGAATTTTAATTAGGATTTAACATAAGATTAATATAGTTACTTATTTGTTCAGGGACGAGAATATTATGCCAGTTATAAACTTTAGCTATGAATATTTTAACCAGGTTTTAGGAAGAAAAATTACCAAAGATCAACTTATAGATATGCTTCCAATGATCGGAAGTGATATAGAACATTATGATGATGAACTGGTCAAAGTAGAGTTTTTCCCTAACAGACCAGATCATTACAGTGTAGAAGGAATTACTAGGACTGTTAAAGGATTTCTCAAAATGGAAGAAGGATTACCTGATTATACTGTATCTAAATCTGGAATTAGTATGACAGTAGACCCTGAACTCAGAGAATTAAGACCATACACAGTATGCTGTATAATTGAGGGCATCTCACTAGATGAAAACAGATTAAAAGGACTTATGGAATTTCAAGAAAATCTGCACTGGGTTTTAGGTCGTGACAGAAAGAAAGTAGCGATAGGAATACATAACCTAGATGTTTTAAAACCACCATTCACATACAAAGCTGTAAAACCAGATGAATATTCGTTTGTTGCACTAGAAACATCTCATAAAATGACCCTCCAAGAAATTTTAGAGGATCACAAGAAAGGAAAGAAATATGCCCATCTTCTTGATAAATTTGATAAATATCCATTAATAACAGATTCAGAAGATAATGTTCTGTCAATGCCACCTATAATAAATGGTGAACTAACAAAATTAACTGAAAATACTGTTAATGTTTTAATCGATGTTACTGGAACAGATGAACGGGCAGTAAATTTTGCACTTAATATCATAGCATGTTCATTTGCTGAAACTGGAGGCAGTATCAAATCAATGGATGTGATCTACAATGACAGAACAGTTGAAATCCCAGATCTAACTCCTAAAAAGATGTGTGTAAACATTGTAAATGCTAGGAAAATATTAGGTATTGAACTTTCAGCTGATGATGTTGTTGATATGCTCCATCGTGTGAGATTAGGTGCAGAGAAAGAATCTAATGATAAAATTGCTGTTTTAATACCCGCATATCGTATTGATATTCTCCATGAAGTTGATATTATTGAGAACATAGCTATAGGATACTGTATCCGTAAGATAAAAGCAGAACTTCCCGAAATTGCAACAGTTGCCTACCCTGATATTTCAAAGACATTTGAAAACAGGATAAGAGAAATTATGATAGGTATGGGATTTTATGAGGTAATGAGTCTTATGCTAACTAATGAAAAACAACACTATGTTAACATGCGATTAGATGAGGATGATCATGTCATGGTTGCCCAGCCAATCTCTCAGGATCGAACCATGATTAGAAAAAGTCTTTTAAACGGTTTGATGGAATTTTTAGAGGATAATAAGCACGAAGAACTTCCCCAGAAAATATTTGAAGTTGGAGACGTTGCATATATTGACTCTAATACTGAAACAGGTACCGTTATACTGAAAAAAATTGCTTGTACTGTAACACATTCAAATGCAAACTTCACAGAAATAAAATCTATCACAGATTCATTTGTATCTAATTTAGGACTTAAAATGAAACTTGAACCATCAAACCATCCCTCATTTATAAAAGGTAGATGTGCAGCTTTTAAAGGAATCTATGGAGATATCGAGGGTAATGAGGACAATAATAAGGGTTTTGTTAAAGGATTTTTTGGAGAAATTGACCCTGAAGTCATAACCAACTTTGAACTCGAATATCCAATAATTGCATTTGAAATAGAATTTAATGACTAAAAATAGATATAATCTTTTTTTTATTTGATATTTTATTCGTATCCAATAATAGTTACAGTTATTTTCCTATTTCGAGGACCATCAACTTCAACAAAGAATATGCTCTGCCATGTTCCAAGGTCCAATTTTCCTTTGTACAATGGAACTGTTTCACTGCTACCTATAAAAAAGGATCTTATATGGGAATCTGCATTATTGTCAATACAATTATGATTATAATTCCCTTCAACAGGAATCAAACCTTCTAATGCGGCTTTAAAGTCTTTTATAAGTCCTGCTTCATTTTCATTTATAACAATTCCAGAAGTCGAATGTCTACTGTAGACATTAACAATTCCATTATTATAATGACTTTGTTTAACTATTAACTGTATTTCATGAGTTATATCCTTGATTTCAATTCTTTTATCTGTTTTTATATCAAATACTTGCCTAAACATTTTCTTTAAACCTATTTTTTTTATATTATAAAATGTTTAAATTGAAAATAAATAATAACTAAAAATAGAATTTAGTTTTGCTTGAACTGTGTTTCCATATCCTTGTTATTCATAATACGTTCGCAGTAGTAACATCTAAGCATTAAAGGTTCTGTATCAATTACATGGAATTTTGATATGACTGGTTCGTTTGTATTGGTTATACAATTGGGATTTGGACAGATAAGAAGTCCATTTACATTATTTAATAATTTGACCTTGCCCTTTCCAACTATTTCATATTCACGAACAATATTTATGGTTGCGTTTGGTGCAATGAGGGCTATTTTATCCACTTCCCTTGATTGAAGTTCCCTTCCTTCTATTTTTACAATGTCCTTAGCACCAATATGTGCAGATTTCACATTCATTGCAATTGTTACTGCTGCTTCTTTACTGGGCAGTCCCAATATTTTAAGGACATGCAGTGCTTTATTAGCAGTTATATGATCTATTACTGTACCATTTCTAATTGGTTTAACCTTAAGTTCCCTAGGTGTTTTCATAAAATTTCCCTTTCATTTAATTTTTGATATATATCTGTAAAGAATATCAATTAGTGATATTCATCTTATTAAATATAAACACTTACCTAACTGTATAAAAATATCATATTTGATATTTATTTTGATTAATAACTCTTAAAATGATTTAAATCCTTAAATAAGTTAATATAAATAGTTTTTTTTATAGATCATTGATTATTCTAATTTGTTTAATATCTTCAATCACTAAAATAAATTTCAATTAATATTCTAAAACAACCAAAAAATGTATTATACTAACCTATACGAGTTAATAATAATAAAATAGTTTTTATTGTATCTTGAAGCTGTTTATTATGGTGTTGAAGTTTGCTTGATTATTGCTAAATTCGTTAACAGGTGCTAGAAACATAAATGTATATGTATTTCCTTTTTTAACGACGTTAATCTGTTCTAATATCATATTTTCTGTGAAGTCTGTGGGATCATCAACTGTGAATGTATTCAAAAATGCTGTACTATTGTCCATTATAATTGTTTTATTTGAGATTTGATGCCAAGTTGGATCCGAAGATGTATCTACTGCAGCATTTAATGCTTCTTGATCAGACATGCCCTGAGGATTAGGTGCAATTGTAATCCTGAAAAAAAGGAGCATCATTATCTACTATGTTTGGAGAAAGCGTTATAACTATACGCTGTGAATTAATAACACCTCCATCGTAAATTGTAGACAAATTCCAATTAGAAGGAAAGTTAAAACTCACCCATATCCTGCAAAATTATTTGTAGAAATGTTATTGGTTGTGATCTTATAATCATTAGGAGTACTAGTAAAGTTGTAAACAATTAAAATCAGTACCAAAAACCCAACTATTAGTAGTCCAATATGATTTCTAGATAAACGCAAACTTGTAACTTTCTTAAATTTTTTATAAACGAGACAGAATATCCAATATAATATAGGTTGGTATTATATTAAAATAGATGCGTAAACAGTTTAACATATTTTAATACAGTTTTAACTGATCTAAAATAGAATTAAGTACCATAAGCTTTCTGATTGAACTTTTTGATAGCTTATAAAAATTCTGTTATCAAATAAACATTAAAAAAAATATTTTAAAAATAAGAAAAAAGTAATTAAATAATTACTGTTTTTTACCTTTTTTACTTTTTCCTTTCTTCCCCTTTTTAGGTTGTTTACCCGGTCTTCTGCCCTTAACAGATTCCTGTTCATTTTTGTCTTCTTTTTTATCTTTCCCAAGTAACAGTACAATGAATTTAGCATATACTGGTCTGGTAATGAATATTCCGATTAACACACCAACAACTGTTGTGAAGGCGAAACCTGACAGTAAACCTATTCCAGTTGCACCTCTTGAAAATCCTACATATGCCAATGGTAACATTGCAGCGATCAATGTTGCTGCAGATGCAAATATGATGAAGAAAGCATTGTTAATTTTGAATTTAAGAGCAGTTATAGTTCTTTTTGTTTGTATGCCCTTTTTCAATACTTCATCAGTTATTATAATCTGATCATCTACACCGGTTCCTATAGCTGCAATTATACCTGCAATGGATGCTAGATCAATATTCCAACGTGTTACAGATGCAACACCAAGAATAAGTATGAGCTCTGCTATGCTGGTAATCATAATTGGAATTACAAGTACAGGAGTTCGGTATCTTATGAAAACTATTATGGCTATGACTAGAAGTGCCAGGAATCCTGCTATAAGAGCCCCGGTTTTAAACTGACTTCCAAGATCTGCTGAAACTGAATTGATTCCCACAATTGAAACTGACACCGGAAGAGCACCAGATTCTAGTACTACTTGAATATTTTTTGCTTGGGCTTGAGCCTGTGCAGATGAATTCTCAGTACCACTAACTTGTACATCTGTAGATGGCACACCATTAGCTAGATCTGCACCGATTTGTGGTGATGAAACAAGATTACCATCTAAATACATATTTACTGGTGTTCCTGCCTTACCATCAGCTAGTTTTGCAAAAGTTTGTGCTCCTGTCAAAGTTACTGTAAATGGAACTTCCCAAGTATTTCCTGTTACTTGATATGGTTTAACAGTTGTAATGTCAGTACCATTTAGTGCTGTCTGATTATCGATAGTAGCTACGAACACACCAGGCGTTCCAACCACCTTAGCAACGTCCTGAGGTTGAACACCTGCTATTTCAACAATAACACTTTGATTTCCACTTGCACGTACTTGAACATCGGATACACCAAAGGCGTTCAAACGCTTATCTAATACATTAGTAACCTTATCCATGGTTCCAGTATCAACAGGCTGAGCAAGCTGAAGCTGAATCTCTGATCCTCCCTTAAGATCAAGACCCTGTTGAATTCCTAGTGTAGATATAGCTCCAATACTTGCAACAAGAAGAACTATGAGTAAGATAACCCTATAATCTTTAATAAATTCTTTGAAGTTCATCTGTGACCCTCCATGTACCATCTGAGTATACCAAGGTTCATGAGCCACGTTGCAAGTACATCAGCGGCCAATCCTATTATAAGAACAGCTGCTATTTGATCAAGTATTTCTGCATTTGGCATTAAGAATAAAACAACCAGATAAAGTGCAACCATCGATCCAATAGCTGCTGCCGCCATGGTGAAACCAGTTCCCATAGCATCTTTTGCTCTTTCTATTATTGTCCCTTCCCTTCTCTTTAAAACACGCGTTGTCAGAAGAATATCTGTATCAACACTGTAACCTATCAACATCAAAAGTGCACCAACAGATGCAAGTGAAAGTGGTATTCCAAATAAGGACATACCTCCGATTGCAATTATTATATCGCATAATGCTGCAAGTATAACAGCTATGGAAGGCACTATATGTCTAAAGATTATAAACACAGTAATCGACATGAACAAGAATGCAAATGCAAGGGCATAATAAACCTGAGTCACCGATTGTTTACTTAGAAGTGGCCCTACCGAGTTATAACTTTGTAAAGTAGCAACTCCATTAATTGCACTCGCCACTTCTACAACATCAGCTGCACTACCTGTAATTTGAACTGTGGACTGATTATTGCCTGTTGTAGTAGATGTTATTAAATCTGCTGGTACTCCAGTAGAGTTTGATACCATTGACACCAATTGATCGTTGGAGACTGGTTCTGTTAGTTGTAAGACCGCTATGGATCCTCCTTTAAGGTCTATTCCCTCTTTTAAACCTCCTGATAGAATTATACCCAACGCAAGTAGGGTTATAATAACAGGAATTATAATTAATGGTTTGTAAGAGTCTAAAATTTTGTCTATCATTGACATTGAATCACCATAATGCTTATAAATATTTTTTTTTTAAATTCCCTTATTTTTTAGATCCATTTCTTCAAGGATCCGTTTAGTTTCTGTGCCGAGATTATCCAACTCAATTTTACCGGTTTTTAAAGTGAAAGAGTTTACTGTTCTTCCACCCCTAGCTTCAATCTTTTCTTTCATCCTATTAATAGCATTTTCGCCACCACTATTTCCCATGGTTGAGAAGAGTATCACACTTTTATCTTTAAGATTACACATATCTATCATGGTAATTATTGCTGGAGCAGGTTTTCCTCCCCATGTCGGCGTTCCAATATAAACCAAATCATATCCGGTAAGATCGAACTCTTCTGGTTTGATCTTGGTTTTATTTTCTCTTAAAGCATCAATTGCAGATGTAAGATAACGTATTGCTCCCATTCTATCCTTAAGATCTATAATTTCAATAGAATCTGCCCCAATTTCTTCTGCTAATGTTTTAGCAACTTTAGCAGTTTTCCTGGTGCGTGAGTAATATAAAACAATAGTTTTCATGGAAACACCTCATTAAGATTACAACAATAATTCTGTCAGAATTTTACATTAAAAAATATTTATCCAAATATTATTTTATCCACCCTAACTTATAAGGATATTTCATAAAACAGATGGCATAATTATTATATATTTTTTGAGTAAAATTAAAGTTCTATTTATCTAATCTTTCTTAATTAAATCATAAATTATAATACTAATTTTTAAAGTATATAATTTACCCTATAAAATCATTAGAAAACACTTTTTTAATATTAATTGTTTTTATATCATATCTAACTGGAACATATTGTATTCATAATAAAAGTGGATGATGAGTATTCTAATATATACATTTCAGGGATGTAGACCAATCATGTTAATAGATTCTGTTTCTTTAAATCCAAACATAAGGTTCATATTATGAACAGCTTGGCCAGATGCTCCTTTAACCAGATTATCTATAGCTGATGCTATCACTAATCTACCATTATCATCTATATCAAAACATCCGATATGGCAGTGGTTAGAACCTCTTACAGAACTTAACCTAGGTACCTCTCCTGTTTCAAGTATAGTTACAAATGGTTCTCCTTCGTAAAATTCACTATAACTTTCCCTTACATATTCTGAAGTAATATCCGCAGTGATGAAACTGTGTACAGTTGTCATTATACCCCGTATAACCGGTACAAGATGTGGTGTGAATGATACTTTATTGTTCCCAAATTTAGCAAGTTTTTCTTGTATTTCAGGACCATGACGATGGGTTGTAACTGCATAGGGTGAAATACTGTCACTGCAGTTGGGATAATGTGATGCTTCAGTTGGTGTTACACCTGCCCCACTTACACCTGATTTTGAATCAATTACTATATTCTCAACCATTGAATCAGCTACAATTGGTAAACAAGCTAATATGGCTCCAGTAGGGTAACATCCGGGATTAGCAACAAGATCTGCCTCTTTGATAAGTTCTCTATTGATTTCAGGTAAACCATAGACTGCTTTAAGTGGGTTTATCTGTTTATATCCATAATATTTTTCATAGGTATCAAAATTATCAAATCTGTAATCTCCACTCAAATCAACCACTTTCATACCATTTTCCAATAGTTCCGGAACTATTTTCATGGATGCTCCGTGAGGAGTTGCTGTAAATACTAGATCAGCATCAATTTCACTGGGTTTAAGATTTTCAAATTGTATTTCTAAGTCTCTCAAATGTGGATGCACCTTGTAAATAGACTGACCATCATATTTTCTTGAAGTGGCAGCCACAATTTCTGTTTCAGGATGATTATTAAGGAATCTTAATAGTTCCCCACCAGTGTAACCGCTTGCACCTATTATACCAATTTTGATCATTTTCTCACCATATATCTTATTGTATAACATCTTATAAAAAAAATTCCACAAATTCAATAAAATAAATAATTATACTTAATTAAAATATGCTTTAAAATTAAATTTATATTTCAAATAATTGTTATCTTTAGATTATTTTCTCATGAATCAGTTATATAAAAAAAGAGATTATGGTTCTATTATCAAAAAAATATTTAAAAATAGAATTTAACGACTTATCATGGTACCTATACCATCCTTTGTAAATATTTCAAGAAGTGCAGAGTGTTTAATTCTACCATCAATGATATGTGCTGAGTGAACACCGTTTTCAATTGCATTAAGACATGTTTCGATTTTTGGGATCATACCATCACTGACAATACCATTATCAATTAAATCATTTATCTCCTCAATTTTGACCTTTTTTATAAGTGTTTCAGGGTCATTTGGATCTTCAAGAATTCCAGGTACATCTGTTAAAATAATCAATTTTTCTGCATTTACTTTACCTGCAATATCACCAGCAACAGTATCTGCATTCAAATTTAGGGTATTTCCCTTATTATCAACCCCTATAGGTGACACTATGGGGATATAACCATTTTCAGTTAACATATCAATTATTTCAGGGTTTACATTTTCAATTTCACCAACCAAACCCAAATCTATTGTACGTTCATTACCAGTGGAATTATCAACAATAACTTCAGGTGCTCTTTTATGTGCTTTAATAAGATAATTATCTTTACCAGAGATACCTATACCTTTACCACCATGGAGGCAAACATTGGAAACAATATCTGTATTGATCTTCCCAACTAAAACCATTTTAACAATTTCCATTGTTTCTTTATCTGTTATTCTTAGTCCGCCAATAAATTTAGGTTTTTTACCTAATTTATGCATAGATCTTGATATTTCAGGACCTCCACCATGAACAACTATTGGTTCCATACCAACATATTTTANNTACTTGATCATAACTTTCTTCTGATGAAATTTTTTAATATAAGGTAAAGCTTCAATTAAGATGTTAACTGTTTCCATTATTACTCCTCAAAAAAATATTTAAAGGTTTTATCATCCATTAAAAGGTTAGTTATTCCAATCAATATATGATTCTGCCCATTATATTAAATTTTTTATGATATTCTATTATATATTCAGGTTGAATATTCTGCATTTATGCTCACATATTCATAGCTTAGGTCACATCCATATGCAGTAGCTAAACCATCTCCAAGACCTATGTCAATCATAATTTTGATATGATTTTCCTTCATAATTTCCTCTGCATCTTCATGATCTTTAGAAGGTTCGGTTACAATAACAACACCTTTATCAACAATTTTAACAGTTTTTTTGTCTGATCCTAGACATATGCTTATGCTGTTTTCATCCATATCGGCACCAGAATATCCGACAGCTGCTACAATTCTACCCCAGTTAGGATCTGCTCCAAATACAGCAGTTTTGACAAGTGATGATGATACAACAGCTTTTGCTGCTGATCTTGCATCTTTGGTCGTGGTTGCACCAGTTAACTGAACTTCAATTAATTTGGTTGCACCTTCACCATCCGTTGCAATCATTCGGGCAAGACGTGAACAAACATATTCAAGAGCTTCTTGAAAGGTCTCATCAATACTTCCTCCAGAACTTCCACTGGTCATGAGTACCACAGTATCATTGGTGCTTTCATCTCCATCTACAACTATCATGTTGAAGGTTGATTCAACAGCTTTTTTTAATGCAATTTTCAATTCATTCGGTGTTGCATCAATATCTGTAGTTATGAATGAGAGCATGGTGCCCATATTAGGGGCTATCATACCAGAACCTTTTGTTATGCCTCCAATTCTAACTTTTTTCCCATTTTTAAGTTCAGTTTCAACTGAAATCTCCTTAGAAAAAGTATCAGTAGTCATTATAGCTTCTGCAGCATAAGTTGATGCTTTATTAGAATTTTCAAGATTGTTAATAGCCTTCTTTATTAGTGGAGTGATTATTTCCATGGGTAATTTTCTTCCAATTATTCCTGTTGAAGCTACAGCAACATCTTTAACATCCAAAACTAAATTATCTGCAACTTCTTGGGCCATACTCATTGCATCTTCCATGCCATCAGTACCAGTAAAACAATTCGCATTTCCACTGTTTGCAACTATTGCAGATAATTTACCGTTATTAATAGCTTCTCTTGTAATAATTACTGGAGCAGCAACTAACTTGTTCGAAGTGAAAACTGCCGATGCATTGCTATCTTTAAAAACAATAACAGCTACACCAAACTCATCTTCACATGCCCCACCAGCTAGGACTTCTCCAACAGCACAAATTCCGCCTTCTATAATTTTCATTTCAAATCTCCATTTATAATTAAAGATTTAATAAATTTGTAATAATAATCTAATTTTTAATAATTTATATTATCCCGTAGTCGATGTGGTGTTAGTTTTAGTTGGTGATGTTTTGTTGCTGTTTTTATTATTATTATTATTAGATGAATTTTTTGGTGTAGATGGAGTTATTGTCTGTTGAGGAGTTGTTGGAGTAGTTGTTGGAGTTGTTGTTGTATTTACAGTTGATTGGTTGGTTGATGTAACATTGCTGGGACTAAATGGTAAACTTGGAAATTGGCCTTGTTGTGTTAGATTCATAATACCACTTGAATTTAATGGGTTTGTTCCTAGAACTACACTTGTTCCTGTTGCTAATCCAAATGCCAGTAAAGAAATTACCATTCCAACAAATATTTTTCCTTTAATTTTTTCTTTCATAATTAAACACTTTTAAAAATATATTAATTTCATTAAAATTTATTATCAATTTTTTTTATGCTGTAACAGCATATATTAGGGCTAATATAACGGCCAAAACTCCAAAGTAAGGTTGGCCAATGTTCCATCCAATTAGTGTGGCAATGAAAACAAATATGAATATTACAATTATTTTGGATTTTCTGTCTAGTAAAAAGTCCAGTATTGTCCTAGTGAATTCTGATGGTATGTAGTAAGAGTAGATTCCATCTGCTAAATCAAAAACCATAACCGGATTGTTATTCCAGACTTTTATTCCATCAGCCATCTGTGCCCTTTCACCGGCTTCTCTACGACTTTTACCAATACCTACCCTAAGTCTTACCCCATTGTTCAATGCATGCCATGCACTATCCATTCCCGCACGAAGAGCAGCATCTTTAGTTGGTAAGTTAGCTATCAAATCGTCTCCGCCTTCCCTGTAACCTTCTATCCTACCATTACAGTCCTTTTCAATATATGCCTTCACTTCATTCATGATTTCAACTAGTTTGTCACGACCGTTTTCATCTATAAACTTTGTAGAATCTATGGCATCTATGAATACGTAGTTATCATAAATAGCGGGTATACCTTCAAGATTACCTAATTTGGATGAGAAAACAATTGCAAATTCTCCTCCTAACTTAGTGAAACCTACCCCTGAAGTTTCTCCAATCTGCTTATTGAGATTTATAGATCTCTCAATTGCAGCTGCACCAGTCATTCCAACTGCAACTCTTACTTCGTTATCCTTATCCATACCCTGGGATATTAATTCAATTCCTATCCTTATGGCATCATTCTTAGAGAGTAACTTAGAAACAATTTCAGTTGAACTTCTCTCTACAATTAAACCATTCTCATTTTTTATATGGGCAACAAATTCTTCAATAAGCCTTTTATCACTTTTAAATAGCTCAATATAAAGATATCTATCACTACCCATGATAATGTTACTTAGAAGAGCATATTCATTGACCTGGTTTTCAGCAGGTTCTATCTCTAAAAACCTCCTGTTTTCAGGAATGTTTCCAGTACCCACTTCGTTTAGAACATTATTAAATATATTTTCCGTTGTAATATGAGCTGATTCAATTTCAAGGAGCATAGTTCGCGTGAAATTTATCATTGCAACATATTCTCGTTCCATATCGTTAGTAGGATAATATTTAGTTCCAATGCTTATGACTTTGTTTTTGATTAAAAATCCAAAGATGGTTCGTGAAATGTAATCCATGACCATTTATTTTTCTCCTCCCTTCTCTAATGTTATATCAAAGTGTCCTGGTTTTTCCATTAGCATGCTGGGCTTTACTGATACTATTGGGAATTTCCATGTTCCAAGCCTTGCAGCCACGGTGCTTGCGATGTTTCTTGAATTTTTCTTGACAAAGGAGTAATCATGGTCGTTTATGGTTATATTAACATTGTAGGGAGATTCTTCAAGTATTTCATCTGAATATATTATGTTAAGTTCAAAGGAACCTGGTTTGGTGAAAAGATCATTTCGAACAGCAACTAATGGTGCATGATCAAGTTTTAACCTATCTCCTACAGTTACCGCTATGTTCCCCGCATTTCTAACGGCATCCTTATAATCTCTAGGACTAACAAGTACGAATATTATAAAGTCGCTTGCTGTTTCTGCATCTTCAACCATTCCCAAGACCTTTTCAAATAGAGGAATTTTACTGAAGATGTCCTCAAGTTTTGAATCCAAACCATCTTCTTTAGTTTTAGTAATCCTATCAATAGCTTCTTTTGCAACAGCAATACCACTCAATTTATTGTTCTTTTTGAGTTTATATGCATCTAGACCCTTTTTTTCGAAGTCGTTCAGCATTTGGGTACATATCTTTTGCAGTATATTCTTTATCTTTTTGGGTTTGGATGATGTTCCAATTGTTATTCGATCATCTACAAAGTTGAATGGAATTCTTTTATTATTGATGTCGTGGAATTCGTCCTTATATTCCCTGAAATTGTCATTTGAAAGTATTTTACAATTTTCATCCTCTGCAATTTTGAGTATGAAATGATCTGCAGTAGTGCCTGAGGGAACCTGTTGAACTTTACCATTACCAAGGAGTTCGTTAAATTTATCCTTTTCGTCTATTTCATGCCTCAGGGATGCATCTGCTATTGGGAATGGTTCATATCCTAATTTTTCAAGGGCTTCAAGAGCTTTTAGAAGGTTGTCTAAACTAGGCTTTTTTCCTTCTTTATCCTTTCCGAAATGTGCTACATTTGATGCATCTACAATAACTTTCAATTAATCACCTAAACAAGTGTTTTCATATTTTGCTAGACATCTTTGAGTTCCATCGGCACGGTTCAGGACAATTTCAATGAAATCCTCTTCAATATTTATGGTATTGAATGAGGATAGTTCTCTTCCCCTTAACTTAAGTGATGATGCTGTACCTGCAGTTATAAATGCTGAATTTTCCATCATCCAAAAATGGGGCATATGTTTATGTCCCGAGAGGATTAAATCAGCTTTCCTTTCCATAATTGTTTGTAATATATCTCCTGCATCAGTTAAAACATTTCTCTCACGACCAGTTCTAGGTACCGGTATGATATGGTGATGGAGTGCAATTATTTTATACAAGTTTTCTTCGTCTGCTTTTTTAAGTTCCTCTGCCATCCAATTTTGTTGGGATCTTCCAACTCTACCATAGTCAAGATCTGGTTCGCTGCTATCGAGTCCTATTACTTTTAATCCGTGTTTTTTTACTTTTAATGTACCATATCTATTTTTTATTAGTTCTTCAAAAACTTCATCACCAATATGTCTTGAATCATGATTTCCAGGTACAACTAATATTGGAGTTTTAATTTGATCCAAATATGAAGCTGCTTCCTTGTATTCAAGGTAGTAACCATTATCAGTAATATCACCTGTAACTATTGTTACGTTGGGTTTGATTTCGTTGACATAATCAATGACGTTAATCAATAATTCTTCAACGAAACTAATTGAACCAATGTGTAAATCAGATAAATGTGCAATAAACGGCATTTAACTTAACCTCAATATGGCTTCGGCCAGATCCCCCTCTGTTTCCTTTAAAGTTTCAAGTGCTTTTTCTTTAGTTACACCTGTTTGGTTGGATACAAGTTCGACATCGTCTTCGGGGACTTCCAATTCAGTTTCAATCTTTTGTTCAACTACTTTACCAGTTATCTGATAGGTCTGTTGACCCATGAAGTCCATAAGATTTACTTTAGGACTTTTTATGAGAATTTCTTTGTTTTTAAATTTAAGGACCACTTCTGTTACTCCTTTAACATCCTTAGTGTCCATTCCCATCTGTTTCATTGCCCTTTGCATTTGTTTTAACTGTTTAGGGTTCATTCCTGCACCAGGTAACATTAAATTCCTCCTTTACGTGTCTTCACAGCTTGTCCTGTGTTGAAATCCATAATTTCATGACCGCATAATATTGACTTGCCATAGGCGATCAGATCGTCCTTCTCATTAACGATCAATACTTCTTCATTAGATCTTATATTTATATCACAATCTATAACGAATTTAGCAAATATACTTTTTCCTTCTCTGGCAAATGGGTCTGCATCAGCATTCACAACAACTCTGTTTTTTGGGTAATCCATAAGAGAATGAAGTCTCCTTGCACCTTCTCTGTCCAGTACAAACACACTATCTGTAGCCCTTAAAGTTGCTATAAGTGTCTCATCTTCGTATATATGTCTTATTTTGCCGGTTTTTCGGCTTTTAACAATCTGAACATCACCAGGGAAAAGAGCTTTTCCAGCTCCGGCACCAAATTGATAGTCTGCTATGGAACTAATCTTTTCTCTATCATCCACATCTAATCTAAATGAATCTAGTTCATATTCTTTTAGACTGTATACTCTGATAGGATTTTCAGATCTTTCTCCCCCAGAATCTAGTTCAATGGTGTACATGTCGAATCGATCCAATATTTTAGCACTGATTATTACATTGTCAAATTCAGCCATATATTTTTCCATTTCTGCACTAACAAATTTTTTCGAATCTTCATCTGTAATGATGGGTGATTCATTCTGTGCAAGGGGATAAACTTCGTCAATTTCAATAGGTATAACTGCAAATGGAACATCAACAACAGCAACTTGGATATCATCCCAAAACTCCTGAGAATCCCCTAATGTTTCACCCTTAATATGTTTGAGATAAAATTTACCCAGATCATGATGTAAATTCTTAGAATATGGTTTTCTACTCCTTGGGAGTAATAAAAGATTCTTTTTTCGAGGAATTCTATTTATTCTTGATAGATGGCGCTGTATTTCTGGCCTAGCAAGAGATTCTGGACCAGAATAAAAGAATGCCGAATTCTTACTTGCTGGATCATATTCTTCTAGAGTAGATGTATATTTTTTAAGGTTTCTTAGAGCATCTAAAAGGTAAGGATGAACCCGGCATCTCTGTTCAACTAATTCCATTAAACTGCCGTCAACAATACACTGTCTAATTTTACGGATCTCGGCTAAGCTTATAGCTAGGTTGTGCTGGGCAAGTAATAACATTCTATCACTTTTTTTCATAGCCCTGAGTTCATTTGGAGTATGGTTGGAACATACGGGACATGAACATGGCATTTCAACCAGATTTGCTAGTTTAAATGTTCCGGTAGGCATCATAATCCTGTCATCTTGAGCATATAATATGTAAGCTGCTGAATCAAAAAGATCACAACCCATTGCAACTGCAAGTGCAAAAACCATTGGATGTCCTGCACCCATTAAATGTCTTGGCTGGGAATCTGGTAATTTTTTAACCGAAGCCATTACCACATCAACAAGTTCGGTGTATCTATATGATTCCATTAATGGTACCACAGCACCTATGGGATAGATATCAAATCCCATGGAACCAATTTCA
>PMGM01000004.1 GCA_003158115.1 Methanobacterium sp. | reverse complement strand
CTAATAATAGGTTATGTAGATCACAGTAGTATAAAGTAAATCTCAGATATTGTGATGAGATTCACAAAGCGGATGATAATGATAGATTAATCATTGAAAGTAAAAAAAAAAAAATTATTTATATTCATTCAATTCTGTAAAACATAAATATCAAGCTCTTCAATCAATGTATGGGCATATTCCCAATCATCTTTATCATCAATTTCTGTCCATTTTAAACCATTTGTATAGAAATAATTAATATTTACTTTTTCACTTAATTCCTTATACGTTAAATCATAGTAGTTTTGAACATTTTCTGAAATCAATTCTTTTAAAATCGTGTTGAATATAGGCAAATCTTTTTTAGATACCTTTGAAATTCCTATAAATTCTCCTGAAGCTGCATTAACATCTATCTCCTTCCCAATATCTATTATTATATTATTTTCGATTTTGATCTTAAATGATTCCTTATTAAGTTGTTTATAATTATCCACTACTAAACAAGTTTCATCATTATTAAGTAGACCAGAAATTATACGGTGATCTATCACATTATCGCCGTTTATAATTATTATATCATCATTAATCTCATTGATAGCTACATTAACAGAACAAGAGGTATTGGTTATAGANNTGTTATATTTATCCCTTAGATAATTTGTTTCTTTGATCACCCTATTTTTTTTATGGCCTATTACAATTATAAACTCCCCAATACCATTTGAGATGCAGTTTTTTATCATGCGCTCCATTAAACTCATATCGCCAATTACAAGTAATGGTTTGGGAATATTTTTAGTCAATGGCATCAATCTAGTTCCTGTTCCTGCAGCTAAAATAATTGCTTTCATAATATCACCTTAACTTAATTAAACTTAGATATTAATAATTTGATTCTTATTTCCTAAAAAAAAAAAATTATTTATTTAAAAAAATTTATTAAATTATAATTTTAGTCTCCCATTTCATTCCATAACTTCTTAAAAGCAATTTTTGGTGGTATTAAATTCACAATAACATCATAGGTAAAGTCAACAATTCTTGAATTAACCGAATTGTGATTACATAAAGTTTTTATGGCCATTATCGAGTTTATACCTTCAAATATTATGCCTGATGCTTCTTCATCAACAACTATCCTTTGTCCATATAACATTCCTAATGTATGGTTTCTACTCTCACGGGAGGTGGAAGTCAAAACTAAATCACCAAACCCACAATAATCATCGACTGTTTCAGTTTTTCCGCCTAAAGATTTAATTATTTCCTTAGTTTCATTAAATCCTTTGGTTAAAATAGCATATCGGGCATTATCGTTCAGATTCATACCTTCACAAATTCCATAGGCAATAGCATTAATATTCTTTATCACACCACAGAATTCTGTCCCAATTACATCCTCATTCATTTTAATTTTAAATTTATCTGTAGATAAAACTTTTTTTATCAGATTCAAGTATTTTAAATTTTCAGAAGCAATATTAGCTGTGGTAAACAGTGCAAGTGCAATTTCAAAAGCGAAATTTGGTCCAGATAATACAACTGGTGATCTAGTGAAATATTCCCCTATAATTCCACTCATGGTCTTTAATGAAGGATATTCTATTCCTTTAGCCGTGCTTACTATTATACAATCTTCACATATGTTATTAGGTAACATTTTAAGAAGAGATCTAATTGAGGAAGATGGAACACATAAGAATATAATATCACAATCTTCAATATGACTAAAATCATTAACGGGGATAATATTGTCAGCTAATTTTAAATTTGGATAATATTCATTATTATATCCCGTTTTAGATATTGTTTCCATAATTTCCTTTCTTCGAGCATATAAATAAACAAAATCGGCATTAATAGAAATATGTTGTGCAATAGCTGTTCCTAATCCGCCTGCTCCAATAACAGAAACTTTTAAATTGATAAAATCACCTCATAATTGCCAATCGTTCATAATAATTTATATTATAATTATATATAAACAATTAATGATACTATCTCGAATTTTAACTTAAATTGTTTAAACAACAATTTATATTNNATTGTTTAAACAACTAAGTTCAAATGTATTCAAACAATATTCTTAAACAATCTATATTTCTTAATATATAATATCTATAAGCATTTCATATACTTTTTAAGGAGATAATTCATCATTTTAATGATTATAATTTGAAATTTTATTTTTTTTAACAAATCAATATTTATGGTACTATGAAAATTTATCATTTTTATAGTTAACCATGTTCTAACATCCCATATTCCAATCCTTGAACTTCATTTAATCTAATGAATCTTTAAAGCTAAATCAAATTCTTCAATCCATAATTTAAGTACGTTATAAACTGTGTGAACTATTACTGATCCCTTTTAGTAATAATTTTATTTATTTTTATTCTATGCTTCTTAAATCTTTATATCTGCTTGTCTTATATTTGGTGTTGTTATTATAGCAACTACAACAATATTATTTAGATTTAAGATCTATAATACTTTTTATATCTATATTCAAAACTCAACTTTGAATTGATTTATTTCCTAAGGTAAATATCATGTAACGAGACTGACTTATATTCAAATGGAAACTTGCTAGATGGATATTTATACTAATTTTTTACATCTTTCATAATTATAAGACAATTTATATGGATTTTCCAAACTTAACATAGCCAATGATGATCTTAAAGTGGAATTTAAAAAATATGGAATAGTTTACTACTTTATTTGAGGAAACTCTATTAAAAAAGCCCCATTATATATAACATACAAAATTAAATATATCTAATTTAAGGATTTACGCAATAAATAGTGAAAAATAAAGAATCTCATCTATAAATATGATAAATTAATTGAATTTTATACTAATATTATTTAAACTAAAATGTAATTATAATATTTAATAAAAAGATTGGATGGAAAAATGAAAGTTGCAATAATAAATTTGAGTCAGAAGTTACTGAAGGATCAAACTGATAAAACTAAGATCCAAATGTTTAGATACCTTTTCGTTGGAGGTGCAGCTTTTATAGTTGATTTCTTATCATTGTTTATATTAACTGATTTTTTTGGGATTTATTATCTTATTTCAGCTGCAATAGCTTTCATATTGGGTTTAATAGCTAATTATTTTTTGAGTATAAGCTGGGTTTTTAATAAAAGGAAATTAAAAAACAGACAATTTGAATTTGGAGTGTTTGCAGTAATAGGAATAGTAGGGTTAGGATTTAACGAAGCATTTATATGGTTTTTTACCCAGGATCTTCAAATATATTATCTGGTATCAAAGATATTTGCAGCTGTTATCATTTTATTCTGGAATTTCTTTGCAAGGAAATACATGTTATTTAAATAAATTATTTAATGAAATTCTTTTTACGAGGAATAAGTATGGTTGATACTCAAGAAAATCAAAAAAAGGCTATTATTATTGGTGCAGGTCCAGCAGGTCTTACAGCAGCATATGAACTACTTGATAAGACAGATATAAAACCAATTATTTACGAAAAAAGTAATGATATCGGAGGCATATCTAAAACGATTAACTACAAAGGCAACAGGATCGATATTGGCGGTCACAGGTTTTTTTCAAAATCAGAACTGGTTATGAATTGGTGGATGAACATCTTATCACTCCAAGGAGCTCCTGCAAAAGATGACATTGCAGTTGGAAGGGAAATACCAATATCAAAGGAATCTATAAAACATAACATAGGGTCTGCTAAAACAAAAACATGCCCGGCACCAGATCCCAAGTTGGTTGATGACGTAATGCTTAATAGAAGCAGATTGTCACGGATATTTTTCCTTAGAAAATTCTTTAACTATCCTATATCCTTAGATTACAATACATTTTCTAATTTAGGAATTAAAAGAACTGTTAAAATAGGTTTAAGTTATATCAAAACATCATTTAGTCAGATAAAACCTGAAAAATCTCTTGAAGACTTTTTTATAAATAGATTCGGTGTTGAATTGTATCGTACATTTTTTAAAGATTATACTGAAAAGGTTTGGGGTGTTGAATGCAGCCAAATTACAGCAGAATGGGGATCTCAAAGAATAAAAGGTCTTTCGATTACAAATGCTATCTTGCATGCTTTTAAAAAGAGATTCACAAGTGATAACTCCATATCACAGGAAAATGTTGAAACAAGTTTAATAGGACAAT
>PMGM01000045.1 GCA_003158115.1 Methanobacterium sp. | reverse complement strand
GCTGGGTCGAACCATTCTGTTTCTAATAGTTCTTTAGCGTATTTTTCTAGATCTCTTTCTCTGGTTTCTATAATTTGTCTTCCTGATAGTGTACCAGCGTCAGCGCCTCTGTATCTGCATAGGTATGCTCTTGACCTTGCAAATGGCTGTGCTGGAGCAAAGTACATTGAGTCCGTAAACTGTATGTATCGAACCCTGTCACCGGCTTTAGCACCGTCGACTGCTTCGACTAATTCTCTTACTGCATCTTCTGGTTCATCCATTTCTTCTAGTGGTGGGTGTACGCTAGGGTATTCCTCACCAGGAGCTCTGTGACCTAATATTTTTACAACATCTTCGTCTGAAATTTCCCTCAACTTCTCGAGGTCATAATCAGGGTTGCATAAATTCCTTCTGTTTTGTGCAACCTTGGTTGTTCCGGGATAGTATTGTGCCATATTCATGCACCTCCTAATGCTAACTTAACTTTTCTAATTATTTCATCCAATTTATCTTGGGGACACGTTTCGCCTCTGATAACGCCGCTAATAATATCCACAATTTCACCTTTGGTATTTGGTTCATTGGGCATAACAGATTTAGTTTTGACTCCTATCTTAGCAAAATCTTCGAAGTCAACAGGATATTCGCAGATCACAACACAAGGCCCGTTAACATGTCTTAAAATTAGCCTGGCTTTGTATATGATGTGATGTCTCACACCGCCTAGATGTACTACTACCAAGCGGAATCTCTTTATTTGCCCGATCTCTTTAGGAGTGAGTCCAAAAAGACTGCCTGAACCCGCTGATGGAGCATCCTGCGGTACACCAGCACCTGCATTTAAGACAAGCGTGCTTGTCTGGATATTGGCCTCGCGTAAAGCAAAGGTTATTTCACAGACTGGCTTGGTTATGTGCCTCCTTCCTGGAGACATTGCAATTGCCAAAACTTCACTTCCACACTCTGCAAATGTTCCTCTTTGGGCTATTCCTCCTCCTTCACCCATTCCCATGGTTTCTCTGCAGTCTACAACATGTGTGGTTTTGCCGATCATTAGTCTTCTTTCCTTTTAAGTATTGTGGCCCTTTCACTGAGTTGTGCGTTTTGATCTGTTAAACCTACCATTTCATCAGGCATGTCATCCAGTGCATCGCCATATTTAATTTTGTCCGAGACAGTTTTTTGTTTCCTAATAAAAGTTCCAACGTGTACGTTGAATCCAAAGGATAAATTGTCCTCGCATTTTTGTCTTATTGCTTCAATAGTTTCTTCGTTGTCAATTTCCATTAGTACTCTGCCAGTTTTTATTTGTAAATCAACCTCTTCTCCTTTGATGGTGATTTTTTTGTAATCTGGGTTTGCAGCGTCTGAAGGAAGTCTTTGTCCTTGTAGAACTATTTTTTTTACGCCATCGATTTCATCAAGAGCATTTAAAAGGCTCTCGGTGGTATCAGCGCTTAATAATCTGTGTGGAAAGATCTCGATGTCCATTTGAATAATTACCCCCAAGGGTGGATTTTATTTAGATTTTATTTTTTATATCAACTGCTGCTTCGTTCACATATTTCAGTGGGTTACGGAACTCGTCAACTGAGCTGAATACATCTTTTATTAATCCGGAGGTTGCTTCTGGGGAGAACAGTTGTGTTCCTGCATCTAAAGCCATAGCTGCGGCTACGCATGGTATAGCGAAACCTTTACTGTGTCTTGTTACGATGTGGTTTCCGTTGAATATACCTGGACCTCCACCACCGTAAATTGAGTGACTAAAGAAAGAAAATCCAACAGCTGTACCTTCAACTCTACCGAAGTCAACACTAGGTAATCCAGTTTCGAATTCAAGAATATCGTTGTAGTATAGAAGTGTGGATGATACACCCTGTGCAGCTCGTGCAGCACCTTGGTTCACCATAGTAGCTGCCATCATACCGGCTGCTGCATATGCGTTCCATTTTGCCATGTCGTCAGTTCCGTAGACACTAAATCCGTTAAGATCTTTTTCTACACCGATAACACCGTCTGCTTTGGATCTGTCGACCATGTCGTTTATGACTGAACCAACTGTACCTTCTTTACCATTAGCTTTAACAAGGTCGAAGACCATGTTGTCAGCGTTCATTCCTTGGTAAGCCAGTCCTAATAAGTGCATTCTTTCAAATTTACCTACTGCGTCACCCATTTCAAACATTGCTGCTTGTTCCAGTATACTGGATAACGCTGCTGTGTTCATGGTGTTTTTGAGTGTTGTTGCAACAACGTGGTTGACCATGATATTTCTTAATGAATAACCTGGTCCTTCAAGTTTCTGAGGTACGTCGAGCATGGTTGCTAGGTTTCCGCCCATGTAATCTACTGATTGTGGGTATCTTCCTAATATAGCTGCTTTAACCATGTTAGCGTCGTACATGCTAACATCACAGACATCAATTATTGCTTGGATAAATGCTGCTGCAGTTACTAATGGAGCTGCTGAGTATTCAGCTGCTGCTTCGAATCTAGCTTCTGGTATCTGGACAAGAGCCCTTTTTCCACCAACTAATAATTCTACATTTGTGTTGTCGCCTTCCTCTACCAGTATCATTTCTTTTGCTTTAGCTGCTATAGCTTCTGCATTGCCCACGATGTCTAGGTCGAGTTCTCTACCTAAGATTTTGCCTCCACCGAGTTTACCGGTCTTTAAAGCGTTTTCTGCACCCTCTAGGTTCACAGCTACAGTCCTTTTAATACCTTGTACGATTGCTTTAATCGCAGGGTTCCTCAATGGACTGAGGGCTTCTAGCGGGACCTGCTCTTCAACAAGATTACCTCTGTCGTCGTACAAGTCGATCTTATCATCAAACTTTGCCATTTTTTCCCTCCTACGCATTCTTGTACACCAATTTCATGCACCAATTCAAATTTGTGACCAGATTTGTTTCTTTTCACTTTGGGGATATTGCCCCATGGTACCTTTTGATATACGAATCTGCATTTATAGTCTTATATGTTATTAAACTTTCTTCTTGAATTAATTAGAAAGGTTTATATGATCCTATANNATTGATTTTTTAATACATAGTTACTTATTTTACTCGGTTCAAAAGTGGTTAATATGCAGATTATAGCAGATGTAGGCGGAATACCCGGTAAAGACTGCAAAGGATTTTGTAAATACTGTTATTTTAGAAAAGTTAAAGAGCAAGATCCCCTTGGATGTAGATACTGCACTCCAGGTACAGTTGGATGCGAAAGCTGTACCACCGGTATAAGAGAAGTAAAAAACGAATTTATTCACCCTTTCATGGTGGTTGGTTCTGTGCAAAATTCTTTGATGATGGGAGATATCAAAGATAAAAACCTTAAAGTCAATATCAGCGGAGGAGGAGATGTGAGTTGTTATCCTCACCTTATGGAAGTTGCAGGTGCATTCAACCAATTCAACCTTCCAATGCACCTCGGATACACTAGTGGAAAAGGTATTGAAAATTCAAAAATGGCAGAAGAATTAATATCCCTTGGGGTTGATGAAGTAACCTTCACTGTTTTCTCAACCGATCAGAAAATGAGAAAGGAATGGGTTGGTGACACAACCAATGGAGAATCTTTGAATGCATTAAAGCTCTTCTGTGAGTCAACTGAAGTTCATGCAGCTTCAGTAATAGTGCCTGGGGTTAACGATGGGGAAAAATTATATGAAACTTGTAGCACCCTTGAAGATTGGGGTGCAAAAGCATTTATACTTATGAGATTTGCTAATTTCCGAAATCAGGGATTGATTCTTGGAAATGAACCAATACTTGATGGTGTGACTCCACACTCACTTGAAGAATTTGAAACCCTAGTACGTAAGATAAATAATGAGTTTAACTTCAGGGTAACAGGGACACCTTTATGCGATCCTGAAAATGACACCCCATTTGCAATTTCAAAGGAAAAAAACAGTAAATATTTAGATATACTTACAGATGTCACTTCTGAAGCTACCATATTGACAAGTAGTATTGCAGCGCCTTTCATAGAAAAGATAATAAAACGTATAGATGCAGATGATCTTGTAAATGTTGTTGCAGTTGACCAGGACATTGGCTGTTTAATAACACAACGGGATCTCGAAGAAGTCGATCTAAAAGATCTGAAAGAAACTGTATTAATACCCGGCCGTGCATTAGTCCATGACAAAATGGCCCATGACATACTTAGTAGGGATGGTATCGACAGGATCGTTACAAGGGGCCCTGACAAACTTTCAGTCGATGGTGAAATGAGTGGAACATTAAGTCGTGAAGATGTTCTTAAAAAAGAATTAATAGCATTTGAAGACCTTCTTGAAGCTATAAACTTCTTTGGTGTCCGTAAAAAATAATTATTATTATATTAATTCAATGAATAAATAAAAAAAATTTATTGGTTTTTACTTCCTCTTTTTTTTATAAATCATTTTCCGCTCTTAAGAGTTATAACAGTGATTTCACATCTAGATCCTAGACGCATTGGAGGACCCCATGTACCTGTACCTGGAGAAACATGGAGATAAGTCCCATCATATTTGTAGATACCATGCATATACTTAAACATTAATCTGACAAGGTAGTTGAATGGAAACATCTGCCCAGCATGTGTGTGTCCAGAAAGTTGTAATCCAATACCTGCTTTTGCAACAGTTTTTAGCTCCCTTGGAAGATGGTACAACATTATTGAAGGTTTTTCCATATCGATTTTAAGTGTTGCGAGGACTTTTTCCATATGGTTTAATTCAAAGGAGTATTCAACACCAATTACTTGAATACCATTACATTCAACCATTTCATCCCTTAAAACTCTCATATGTGTATTTCTTAACACCCTGAAAACCTCGTCAAGTCCTTCGTAGGTTTCATGGTTACCAGTTATGAAGAAAACTGGTGCTTTTAATTTATTTATTGCATTGAAGGTGTTGGTGTGTAATCTTGCACTTCCATCAACCATATCTCCTGTTATAAAAATAATTTCAGGATCAATTTTATTGGTTTTCTCTACAATCTTTTCCATGTAACTTGAATTTCTTATAGATCCAATATGTATATCTGAAAGTTGAACAACCTTCATATCATCCTTTAAATGGCTTAGAGGTATATCAATTTCATTTATTTTTAAATATAAACTGTTAATAAGTGAATATGCACTTAATATTCCTGTTAATGAAACAATTAAAATTCCTGCAATTTCATTTGGGATTTTAAAGACCAGAGATAACAGGGAGTAAATTATTATGAATGTCAGAAGGTAAAATGATATTCCCATCCATGCAGATGCTCCTGTATAAAAAATTCTTGTTGCAGTATTTGAAACAGCCCTTTCAATCATGGCTGCTACAGGATAAGAGATTACTGCTATAATAAGTAGAGAATAGAAAATATAACCGGGTTTTATACTGAAGAGAGATGCGATTCCATAGAAAATGAAGTAGTTAACGATTAGGAATCCAATAAAGAATACTGACATAAATCCGGCAAATCTTATAATTGTCCTCATATTTTAACCCCATATACATATAAAATCAGATTATTGAAGTTTCTGATAAAAGTTTTACCAATGTGTAACCATACATTTTAGATTTGACAACTTCAGATATATCACCCAAACGGCGATCGTTAACAATTACATCTTCTATTTCGTTGTGATAATCATCGTATTTAAGTTTCACACGCACTCCCCTTAACTGACTTACAACTGGGAGAGGAGAGTAAACTTCATTGATAGCAGGTATCTGGTTCTCAATTTCCCTTTTAACAAGTATGGATGGGACAATTGGCGGATCGTCAGAGATTTCTCTTCTCCTTTTGTCCAAAATATCTTCAACAACTTCAACTAACTTTTTAAGTGCCCTTATATTTTCTCCCCTCTTGAGCCTTCTTGGAATTCTTCCAAGACCCGAAACATATGCATCGGCTCCGGGAATGTCTTTCAAATCAATTTCAGGAGCCCCTGTAACAATTACAGGTATCTCAATACGTTCGAATAGATGAGTTTTATTAGTTATACATTCTCTGAAACTTCCAAGTGCAAATACTGCTAAATCGTGTTCTTCAATGAGTTTCTTTTCATCCTCAGATATTCTGGATATGCCCTTACCTGCTCCCCTTGAAAGTCCTATCATATTATCCTTTGCACCGTAACGCCTGAGATATTCAGATATATCACATGCGGAGTGGGGTAAATGTTGACGTGCAAGCGTTGGGGAGATAATTGCTATTTCAGTACCAGCCATTGGAGCTACTTTTATGGTACCTAGAAGTTCTTTAGCCTTCTCTTTGACTCTATCAACATCCTCAATTGGGACAGCAAGATTGAGAACTAGATCCATCTGACTTACGTTTTCCTGAAGTACAAAACCCCCAAGATCTTCAATTAGTTCTTTCATCTCCTCATGCTTGTGAATTCCACCAGTATAAGTTAAGGTTTCATACATAATTTTTTCTCCAGTAGTTTGTAACGCGTTTCAGCTCTTTTAATGGGGTTTTTATGTGCATTTTTGTGGGATGGTATTTCAACTACCCGATCCCCCATTGTGACTATTTCATTTGATAATAAATCCCTCATATAATCTGGGTAGACTAAATAATCCGGATCTTCATATATTATAGTGAATCCAAGATCAGCTACTATGTCCCTTAGAAAATTTGAATAAACTTTAACTTTTATGTTTCGATTTTTTGATCGATCAAATTCAAGGTATTTATTGTTATCAAAATTTAATTCCATGGCAGAAGTATCAAACATTTCTTGAAGCATATCCACACTAGTTTTAATTTGAGTAAAAGTGTTCAGTTTTATTTTTACGGATTTCATTGTTGTATCAGTTTCTGATAAAACAACTGCTATGTCTGCATTGGTAGAATCAGGATAGGAGTTAGTATCAAATTCCATGATCCCTGCAAGCTTCAAAACATCCTTACACATAGGGGTTGTAACTATCTTCATCTTAACCTCAATATNNAATATTTCAAATAAAAAAAACATCAATTTATCAATCCTACAAAGATTTATATAATAAATTAAACAAATAAAATAACACTAGAACCGTTTTTTGTTCATTTAAGGAAGTGAATATATTGTTTAAAATGGATCAAAGCCCAAAAACAGCCCCCATTCAGGAAGGGGAAGAATACGAAGTAAAAATTGAAGATGTAGGTAAAGAAGGAGATGGCATAACTCGTGTTGAAGGTTTCGTTGTGTTTGTACCGGATACAAAAGTTGGAGATGAAGTTAAAGTCAAAATAACATCTGTAAGAAGACGTTTTGCCTTTGCTGAAAAGGTTGAGTAGATTCCTAAGGATTTTAAGACTTTTTTTCTTTTTCTTTAATTCTATTTTTGGTGTTGTTTATGAAGGTTTCACTAAGCTTGGATAAATCATATTCTGAAGATGTTGCAATAATGGTAGATGTGCTCAGAGCCAGCACCACCATGACCGTTGCAATGGAAAATTTCAGTCAGATAATACCCATTAAAAGTATTGGAGAAGCTGAAAAACTTGCAGACCAATATGATGCTGTTTTGGCAGGTGAACGTCGAGGTGCAGCAATTGAAGGGTTTGATGTTGGAAATTCCCCAGTTGAAATTTCTAATTTTAATGGAAAAGTTCTTGTCATTACCACAAGCAATGGCACCAGGATATTAGAGGGTATGAAAGCAGAAGTCCTTATAGGTTCATTTGTAAATGCTAATGCGGTTGCCAAAAAAGCGATGGATATTGCAGATAACCACATTGAAATTGTCATGGCGGGAGTAGATGGTAGGTTTGCAATAGAAGATTTTTTAGGAGCTGGGGAGATAATAAGAAATTTAATTGACTGTAATCTAGATGAAATGGCCCTTGCAGCACATATGTCTTCTTGCAACCATAATATGGTACATGATGCCATAATAAACTCCAGATCTGCACACAGGCTTGTTGAATTGGGACTCTCAAATGATGTTGATTTTTGTATGAGACGGAACATATATGACATTGTTCCAGTATATCAAAATGGAAGTATTGATGGTATCAAAATATTAAAATAGTTATATATGAATATTACTAATGATTATTTTAGAATTAATTCTAGATTTGTTCTTTTCATAATAGTCTTATAAAAAAATATTATATTAAAATCTTAATCAAAATTATAAATTGTGAGGATCATATGGCACCAGAAAATTTAAAGATAATTGGTACAGCCCATGTATCAAAAGAAAGTATTAAAGAGGTTCAAGAAGCCATTATTACAAATGAACCCGATATTGTAGCGGTTGAACTTGATATAAACCGTTATCAAAATATGATGGCTGAAAAAAATGGTGAAGAAAAACAGGATGTGAATATTAGGGAAGTAATTAAGGGGGATAAACTTGGCATTTTCCTAGTTAGTATGTTCCTCTCTTTTCTTCAGAAAAGAATTGGTGATGATTTAGGAGTTAAACCTGGTTCAGAAATGCTTGCAGCCATAGAAACAGCAGAAGAAATTGGTGCTAAGGTTGCTTTAATTGATAGAGATATTAGTTTAACGCTACAAAGGGCCATTAACCAGATGAGTATATCTGAAAAGCTCAAGTTTGTTTGGGGAATAATAACATCGTTTTTCAGCGGTGAAGAAATAGATGATGTTGAGAGTATTAAAGATGGTGACACCTTAAACGAAGTTATGGAATATTTTAAGGAAATGTCTCCTAAAGCATACGATGTTCTTGTTACAGAAAGAGATGCATACATGGCACATATGCTACAAGATATAGAAGCTGAAAATGTAGTTGTTGTTGTTGGAGCAGGACACAAAAATGGTATCTCAGATTACATGGAACATCCAGAGAAAATTCCTCCTATTGATGGACTAATATCAAAAAAAATTAAAAATTCCAGTATGTAAACTCGTAATATTTTCAATACTCACCATTTTTGTTATTATTTTTGCATTGGCAATAATTAAAGGAATAAATATCGAAACAAGCATTACAACATTCATATTACTTACTGGTGGTCTTGCATTTGCTGGATCATTACTGTCCGGTTCAAAGATTTATTCTGCCCTTAATGCTTTTTTAGTAGCACCTATAACCACACTACACCACCTTCTTGCGGCAGGATGGGTTTCAGGAATATTTGAAGCCAAATTACGTCATGTATCAATGGATGATGCTGTAAAAGTTAGTAAAGTCTAAACCTTCAGGGAATTGTTAGGTAATAATCTTTTCAGAGTACTAATAGTTGTTATAGGTACTGATATTGGCGCATCTATAGGTTTTTTTCCTTACAATACCAAAAGTAATATTTCCATTATTCTACAAGATCTTTGGATTATGAGATAATGAATATAAAATCATCCCAATTAAAACCTTATTAAATTTAATTTATAATCATGTTTCATATGATCAAAACTTCTATTTTTAATATTTAAATGAATAGAATGTCTACTGCTAAGAATATTATATTAAACTTTTTTGTGTCTAACAATTGGATAACATATTATATTTACAAGAACAGAAAATGAATAGATAAAAGTTAATGGTGTAAAGAAAGAGAGTGTAATAATGTACATGATTTTTAGATGCGACTGTGGAAGGGCTGTGTACTCCAAAAAGGGTGTTGCCACTAGAAAGTGCGTATGCGGTAAAACCATTAAAGTTAAAGATAGACGTATCCTTGCCATTGTAGAAGAAGCTGTACAAGCATCAGATATGGTCAGAGAACTTCAAGAAGAGAAATATGGTGGTGCTTACTTCACAACTGCAGATAAAGTTCCTAATAAACATTGAACATACTATATTTTAAAAACGGTACCATGACAAATAGTATCTATGATATTACGAAGTATGGGGAAAGGAAGAATATAGAGTTTAAAGAAAATCTTAATGTAGATTATCATTTGAAAAAAGACAGGAAACAACATCTTGCATCCCAAATGAAATACAGAATGGAAAAAGGGGATGGAGAAGCTATTTATTTTATTGGCGTTCATGATGAAGGACATTTAATAGGACTGCCAGATTCAGAATATGATGAATCTATTTTTGTTTTGAGGAGTATTGCACAGGAAATTAATGCTGAAATACTTGAAATTGAAAAACACCCTGCAGGACATGGAAATGTTGCCAAGGTAAAAATAGGAAAAAACCAGAAAAACAAGAAGAAACATTTACTTGTGGGAGTTGCTGGACATGTTGATCATGGTAAAAGCACATTGGTAGGTACATTAACCACAGGAACACTTGATAATGGATCAGGACAGAGCAGAATATTTTTAGATGTACAAAAACATGAGATAGAAAGAGGATTGTCAGCCGACCTTTCATTTGCTGTTTATGGATTCTGCAATGATCAGACTATGAGAGTTGATAATCCATTAAAAAAGAAAGAAAAATCAAAACTAGTTGAAAAATGCGATAAGGTAGTTTCATTTGTTGATACGGTTGGACATGAACCTTGGTTGCGTACAACTATCAGGGGCATAGTGGGTCAAAAACTTAATTATGGTCTTCTTACAATTGCAGCTGATCAAGGGCCAACTCATATCACTAAAGAACATTTGGGAATCATTCTTGCAATGGAATTACCAGTGATAGTTGCAATGACAAAAATAGATGTTGTAACATCTGAAAAGATCATCGAAGTACAAAAGAAAATATTCGATCTGCTTAAACTTGTTGGAAGAATCCCTTACATGATAAAATCGATTGATGATGTTGATTTTGTTACGAAACATATGAATCAACATATAGTTCCAGTTGTTAAGGTTTCTCCAGTAACTGGAGTTGGTCTAGACCTACTGGATAGACTATTTTTGAAGCTTAAAATCCCATCCAATGGCAAAGAACTGAAAAAACCTTTTATGATGTATATCGACAAAATATATACAGTATTAGGAGTTGGAACAGTTGTTAGTGGTACAATTAGACAGGGTAAAGTTAAAAAGGGGGATAAACTTCGTTTAGGACCTACAAATACTGGAGAATTCATTGAAACCAGTTCCAAATCCATGGAAATGCATCATTATAGGAAGGATATTGCTGAAGCTGGTGAGGTCGTTGGAATTTCCATAACAGGAGTGGACATCGATGAAATTAGACGTGGCATGATACTTTGCAGTCCAGAATATCCTGCACTTTCTGTACGAGAATTTGAGGCTGAAGTAGCTATACTTGTACATCCCACAACTATTAAAAAGGGATATGAATGTATAGCCCACATTGAAACGATTGCTGAAACAATGACATTTGAACCAATTGATAGTGAATATATGTCTGCAGGGGACACAGGAAAAATTAAAATGAAATTTAAATATCGTCCATGTAGTATAAAAGAGGGACAAAAACTAATATTTCGTGAAGGTCGAAGTAAAGGAGTTGGTACCATAACCCGCATCATCCAATAGATCGAAAATTTCATAATCAAAATTTTTAATTATTTTATATTTTATGGATATTATTTCATTATTTTATACGATTTTTAATGTCTTCAACCATCTCACATGCCTTGCAGATATTTAAGGAGGATGGTTCGCTGCAAAGTTTGCACTGTCCAATAATTATTTCTTTTCTTTCGAATTTGAAAGTTTGAGAGAAGGATTCTAAAATTGATAATTTAGTTCCCTTTCTCTTACCCTCCTTCTGGTTTAAATAATTCTTGACTTTTGACCTTAGTGATGTATGAGAGTATGGGCACTCTGCAAAATGTACATCTACATTATTCATTACAGCCCATATCCCCACATCTTTCTCTGGAAGCTTCCATAACGGTTTTATACGGGGTACTAAATTAGGATGTATCCTGTCTAACTTCGGCCCAAATTTCGAGAACCTTCTGAAATCCGCCTTAGCAAAGCTCATTAGAAAAGATTGAATCTCATCATCAAGATTATGTCCTGTTGCAAGTTTATCAACACATAATTCACTAGAAATTTTGTTTAAAAGCTGTCTCCGAAAGACACCACAAGGTATGCAGGCACTTTGGTATAGGTTCGATACTTGGTCTAATGTGAAACCGTATTCTTTCTTAAAAGATCCCTCAACAAGTTCAATACCAAGTTTAGCAGCATTTATTCTTGCAGCATCTATACCTTCATCTCTGTATCCAGAAACACCTTCATCAATAGATACAGCTATTAATTCGAAATCAAATTCTTCCATTAACTCGACAAGTAGATGTAAAGTTAAAACACTATCCTTTCCACCTGAAAGTCCTACAGCTATCCTATCATGAGGTTGTATTAACTGATAATCTTGTATAACATTCCTTGCTGTGTCCATAATATATTGATTGAACTCAGATCGATCAACAGATTTCATAAAAAATTATATGAGATCATGAACATAAATAAGAGTATGATAACAGCCGAATTTACAATAATTCCAATTGGGACGTCTAAAACTAGCTTGAGTAAATATATTTCAGCTGCTGTAACTGCTTTAGATAATGATGGGATTAAATATGAGTTAACAGGTATGGGTACTCTATTAGAGTCTAATGATCTGGGAAAAATTTTTTCTGCCATCACAGCTGCTCATGAAGCTGTTTTTGAACAAGGCGCTGAAAGGGTTGCAACAAGTATAAAAATAGATGAAAGAAGGGATGAAGAAAAGACAATAAAAGATAAAGTTTTTTCAGTAACCCAAAAACTTGGATTAAATTCCAATTCAAAAAAAAGGAATACATCAAAATTTCTTTGAAAATTCCATAAGCGCTGCAACAATTTCTTCCAGTTCTGATTTTTCCAGTGATGGATGAACTGGTAATGAAAGGACTTCTGAAGATGCAGATTCTGCTTCAGTACAGAACCCTTTAAACCCAAGTTCTTGATATATTTTTTGCTGGTATATTGGCTTTGGATAATGTATTCCAGTACCAATACCCCTTTCTTTTAAAAATTCCATTAGATTATCCCGATTAGATTCTTCAACCCTTACAGTATATTGATGGAATACATGCTTTACATTAGAGGCCACATATGGAGATTTAATACCATTTATTTCGTCTATTTTTTCGGTTAAATATTTGGCATTCTCAATTCTCTTTTTATTGAACTTATCCAGTTTCTTAAGCTGTACTATTCCTATTGCAGCTGCTATGTCAGTCATTCTGAAATTATATCCTAAAACAACATGTGTATATCTTTCACTTTCACCATGTGCTCTTAATACTCTGGCTTTTTCAGCCATTTCAGCGTTGTCTGTTGTTATGATCCCGCCTTCACTTGTGGTCATATTTTTTGTTGGATAAAAACTAAAACATCCCATATCACCTAGACTACCAGTTTTTTTCCCGTTGTAAGTTGCACCATGTGCTTGTGCAGAGTCTTCAATAACGGTAAGGTCATGATCATTGGCGGTTTTGTTGATAGGATCCATGTCTGCTGGTTGGCCATAGAGATGAACTGGCATAATAGCTTTGGTATTCTCTGTAATTGCTTCTTCTATTTTTACTGGATCTATATTGTAAGTTTCCTTATCAATATCGACAAAAACAGGTTTTGCACCCACATAAAGTATAGAATTTCCAGTGGCAGCAAAACTGAATGGTGTTGTTATAACTTCATCTCCAGGCCCAATGTCCGCTGCAAGTAATGCAAGATGCAGGGCCGTTGTTCCTGAACTTGATGCTACTGCGTGTTTTACACCTACATATTCTGCAAAATTTTCTTCAAATTCTGCTACCCGAGGCCCTTGGGCAATAAAGCCCGATCTTAAAACTTTTACTACTTCTTCTATTTCTTCGTCAGATATAATGGGTTTGGCAATTGGTATCATTTTGTTTTGTCACCTAAAAATCATTATTAAACTACTTAAATAAATCTAGCATTATCTCAGAAAATTCAATCCCATAAGCAAGAATTTTATGGTTTAGATCATGCAGTACTAATAAAATAAATTATTTTGATTAAATTTTTAATAACTTAATTAAATTTATAGATTTATTTAATATAAATACTGTTATCATGTTTGATGATATTGGTAGAATATGAATTTGTTCAAAAGAAATTATATAATAATTTTATTTGAATATTCTGTATATATTCTCCTTTTTATTCCAGAACAGGATTATAACCAATACAGCAGCCATTGCTATTAATAGTGGGATCCCTGAATATGAATTGGATGAAGGTGATGTGAATAATGAGGGTAAATTTGCAAGACCAGAATCTGGAGAGTTTAAAAATAGTGCAATAAACATATTATTTGCTATATGGACGCCCATAGCGGTTTCTAAACCATTTTCACCAAGCACAATTATTCCAAGCATCAACCCTAATATTAAAGCAGATACAACTATTGTTATGCTCATCTCAAGGGTTGTTCCATTATAAAAATGGGCTAAACCAAAAATAATTGATGTTAATATTAATGGAACTATAGGTTTCTTTGAGAGTAATCCAAATCCTTGCATTAAATATCCTCTAAAAAATATTTCCTCGAATGATGCTTGAAGAGGAAATACCAGTATGCTTATTATTAAAAGGTAGATAAATGATACAAGATTTAAATTAAAAGATAAACTACTATTATCAAAGATATAAGAGATTAAAGTAAAAATTGCGAGTATTCCTCCCCATAATCCTGCACCCTTTAATATCCTAGTCCATTTAATGCTATTTCCAGTATTTATAAGTTTAATAAAATTCTTTTTGTGGATAAACCGTATACACAAGTAGAAGAGTAATGCAAATATTCCATATGTTACACCAATAAATATGAGAATTAATAGTGGATTATTCAGAATATTTATCGCTCCGACCATTCCCGTGGTTCTTAAACTGGAGAAATATAGCAACATGAACAGGACAAGGAATACAATAGAAGCAATTGTACCTCCTATTACAGTAATAAGAATAGTTAGAAAGTAGCTACCCTTATTATTTTTACCATTATTAACATTATCTAAAAAGCTTATCTTAGACATTTAGTTTTATCTCCATCTATATTATGGCGTTTTATTAAATTAATTCACAATTAATCTATTTCCTACAGATTTAATAAATTTTATTATAAACCTAAATTCATATAATTCATTTATAATCTAATGCGAGTATCATGAATAGATTCACTATATTAAATTAAATAATGTATCAAAGGATTTAAAAAAATGGGTAATAAAACAATTCGTGAAGGTAAAATTGCATTGATGGTTCCTGAATTTGATAAAATTACAGCTAAGGCATCTGTTTTCTATAACCCTGCTATGGAATTGAACAGAGATATTTCTGTAGTTGCTCTGACAGTATATAGGAAAGGAATTGATCATAACATAACTGTGTGCGATGCTTTTGGAGGTACAGGTATAAGGGGCATAAGGTACGCCAAAGAAATAGAAGGAATTGAAAATGCTATTGTCAATGATTTAAACCCTCTTGCAGTTGATTTAGCTAGAGGAAATATCGATCTTAACCAGTTAGAAAACGTTATTGTTTGCAAAGAAGATGCAAACATGATCCTCCGGAAATGTAAAGGCAAATTTGATGTGATTGATATAGATCCATTTGGAACACCATCACCATATCTTGATTCTGCTGCATCTAGCCTCAGAGCTGGAGGTATGATATGTGTAACTGCAACCGATACCTCAGCCCTTTGTGGAACTTATTCAGAACCTTGTATCAGAAAATATAGTTCAGTACCTCTTAAAACAGAATACTGTCATGAGAATGGTTTAAGAATTCTTGCTGGTTTTGTTGCCAGAACTTTCTCCAAATATAAAAAATTCATTGAAGTGAAATTTTCACACAGTACAGAACATTACATGAGAATTTACGCAACTATCGGGAAAGGAGCAGCAAATACAGACGAATCATTGAGATCAATGGGATATGTAGCACACTGTAAAAGTTGTCTTTATAGGATTGTAATTAAAGGTTTAGCCCCATCAATCCCTGAAAACTGTCCAGTATGTGGGGGTAAATTAAATATTGGAGGACCATTATGGTGTGGAGATATGTACGACACAGATTTTGTAACTTCAATGATCAAAACAGTTGAATATTTATCATTAAACACTGAAAATAAAGTTATTAAACTATTAAATACATGTTTAGAAGAATCAAATGCTCCACAAACTCATTATGAGATCCATAAGGTTTGTAAAAATCTGAAAACAAGTGCACCACCCATATTAGATGTTATGGATAAACTTAGAGAAGATGGTTTTTTTGTTTCAAGAACTCATTTCAGTCCAACATCATTAAAAACCGATGCAAATATTGTCGAGCTTAAAAGGATTATCAAATTTCTGAAAGTATAATTTCTAAATATGATTTTAGATTATCATGGAAATATTTCTAAGCTTTATCTGTGAAGTTAATATTAATTTTTTTTAGTGTAATATTGTGAAACCTTTTTTTTTAATTGCTATTGAATTAGAATATGTTACAAATATCTTGGACTCGAATAAAAATAGAACAGTTTGTTAAAATTCTTATTTTGGATATATTTTTAACGCCAAGGTTTTATATGGAATAATTTTAATAAAATAATATGGCATTTGCCAAATTAAAGGAGGTTAAAAAAAATGGATATCGGAGAGATAGTATCTGACTCAATTAAATACCCAACCTCTAATTGGGGAAAAGTTCTTATTTTGGGCGTTATAATGATCGCCTCATTTTTGATTGTACCAGTATTCTTATTAATTGGTTATTTATTTAGAATTATAAAGGCTACTCTTGCAGGACTTGACGAGTTACCTGAATTCGATGAAGTCGGAGAGATGTTTATTGATGGTCTTAAGGTTTTCGTAGTGGGAATTGTTTATTCTATTCCTGTTATAATAATAAGTTTAATAATAACCGCAATAACTGGAAGTTCAACATCTGCAACTCTCAGTTTAAACCCAGCTATGATATGGGGATTAGTGTTAGTATATATTGTTTATATAATTGTAGCAGTAATTGTAGGGTTAATTGAAGTAATTGCCATAGCAAATATGGCTTATTATGATGGGGAATTAGGTGCAGCTTTCAGTTTCAGTGAAATTTTAGATCGTATTGCTAAAATTGGATGGGGAAAGTACATTATAACCTACATTGTAATAGCCATTGTGGCATTTATTGGATTCTTAATAGGTCTATTAACATTATTCATCTTAGTAGGTTTCATACTCCTACCATTGGTGATTGCACCATTCATATACATGTTTGGAGCCCGTGCAATAGCTCTTTTATTTACTGAGTCCATAGATGAAGTTCCTGAATCTCCAACAGAACCAGTTGAACAAGTAGAATAGGAAAGATTCAAATTTTCTCTTTTTATTTTTTTATATACAGATATTCTATTAAGTTTTAGTTTTCCATTATTTATGATATTAATTTTTTAAATTGTAATCAATACATAATATTAAACTATTCTAAAACTAAAAAATTAATTTAATCACTCTTAGAACTCAAAGAATATTTTAGTAACATCATTAAGACAGTAACTACTAAGATTTGTTAAAAAATGGTAATTAGGAGGGAATAGTAGTGGATATAGGAAAAAATATAACAGATTCTCTGAGATATCCTAGTCAAGATTGGGTTAAAATAATTATATTGGCTGTGATATCTATAATACCAATAGTAAACTTTATGAGTGGAGGATACTATCTTAGAATCATAAAATCTACTCTAGCAGGTTTAGAAGAAATACCAGAGTTTGATGACCTGGTAGAACTATTTATTGATGGTATAAAACTTTTAATAGTGGGAATAATTTATTTTATAATTCCATTCATATTTATTGTAATTGGAGTAGCCTTGTCAGCCGGAGGATTATTCTTTGGTACATTGATATTTGTCATAGTTGGATTAGTTAGTTTCTTTTTAATTAGTATAATAGGATTAACGGGAGTCGTAAATATGGCTTATTACGACAGTGACATTGGGGCAGCCCTTAGATTTCATGAAATAATAGAAAGGATAGAGACAATTGGTTGGGGAAATTATATTTCGTATATAATTGTTCTATGGGTAATTCTCATAGTGTTAGGCGCAATCTTATCCCTAATTTCTGGTATATTATTTTTCATTGGTTTTATTTTAGCTGCTATTGGAACAGCTTATTTAATAATGTTCCAGGCTAGATCTGTTGCTTTAATATTTGCAGAATCTGAACAAATGCCATTCAAACCATCAAAACCTAAGAACAATCCGAAATTGAATTAATAAAAAATTTATTTTATTTTTTTAAATATTTAAGACTAAATTATAAAAAATTCTTCAATTCTATTGTAAAATCTTCCAATATTGTAACAGATATCATAATGTTCCTATATTCTATTTTAACCACATATAACACTGAACAAAATATATGAATAACTTCTGTAAAATATTAACTACTAAGATTTTGTTAAAATGATAAATTGGGGAGGAATATCTATGGATATAGGAAATGTTATTTCAGATTCATTGCGATATCCTACTTCAAACTGGTCTAAAGTAGTTATTTTAGGTGTTTTATTTTTATTGAGTTTTTTTATTATTACACTATTTTTAGCATTAGGATATTATATTCAGAGTTGTAAAATCGTCTTTAGCTGGTGCTGAAGAGTTACCTGTTTTTGAATCTTGGGTTGAAATGATGGTCTAGGGTTTCAAACTATTTTTAGTCTATTTGATATACACTTTACCTGCCTTGATTATTGGTATATTCTCATTCATCTCTTTGTGGTCAGCAATAAGATCAATTATCATATATTACCTATGTAAATGGGATTACATTCACTCAAAATATGTTGTTCAGTGTTTTAGGAGGTATAATTTTAGTTGGACTGATTATTGTAGGGATTCACATATTATTGATTTATCCGATTATGGTAGTTGCAATAGGAAACATGCTATTATAATGAGTTCTATTCAGACTTTTTAGATTAGATGAGATATTGTCTTTGATATCAAAGATTGGTTGGTTGATCTAAAGTATGGTATATTGTTGTTTTATGGTGGGAATTGCATTATTGGTTTGTAGGGATTATCATTACAATAATTCCAATATTAAAAGGGATAACTTTCATATCCTTTGTATATCCATACATCTATCTGTTTCATACTCGGGCAATAGCATGGTTATATCCATCAGTATTTACTGAAGACTATGTTCCGTAAAAATATATATCGGGAAATTTATTCTTTGTTATACATTAAGCATTAAAAAAATATTAAAATTAAATTGAAATAATTTTTACAAATTTTTAAGGATATCATCAACATAATAATAAATATTAAATAGTCGATCTTATCCATGTTCTTTAAGGAGTATTAATGAACAAAGATGCAATAGATGATATGGAATAACCAGAATATTCGAATGGACATTTGATCCGAAACTAGTAAATTGCTTTTTTCATCAAAAGAAAAGTGCTGAACCTTAACATTCTTCGAATTTGATGTGGTCTTTCCAAATATACTGAACTATTTAATCTTTTGTAGTGAAAGTGGCATTCATATACATATAAATGCCCTTTTATAACATAACTAAAATATCTCATCCTTATAACTTTAACACCTTTTCTTTAGATGTATGTACTCTCATCTATTGAATTGATGCAAGATTATATAATTATAGTATAATAGTTTTAATTATAAACAATGTTCAGTTAATGGTGAAATGTATGAAAAATAATGGCGAAAAACAGCAAACTGTTAAGATAGATGAAACAGACAAAAAGATTCTCAACCTATTCAACGAAGACGGTAGAATGTCTTACAGGAAAATATCACGTAAATTGGACATTTCAATAGGTACAGTTCATAACAGGATAGAGAAACTCGTAAAATCAGGGGTTATAAAAAAGTTTGCTCCTGTAATAGACCATGGAAAACTAGGATACAACTTTACCACTATAATAGGAGTTCGTGTTAAAGGAGGCGTTCTCAGGAATTGGGAAGACAAAACATCCTATCATAAAAATGTTCTATGTATGTATGATGTTACAGGGGAATTTGATGCGATAATAGTAGCAAGGTTCAAAGACACATCAGAACTGGACGAATTTGTTAAAAGTTTGCTTAAAGAACCGGATGTTCAAAGAACATATACCCAAACCGTTTTGAATATTCTAAAGGAAGACCTTGGATCGAGCAAAATGCTCTAAATCCTTATCCTCCCATATAATAATGTAATTGAATTTATTTTTTTAATATACTCAAACAATATTTTATTTTTTAATAAAATCTTATAATACTCTTAGAAACTTTTACGGTTTCTCATGATAGATTTACTAAGTTTTTGATAATTTTTTTAAATTCACAATGTATTAAATTATATTTCTGCTTAATTTATCCAATAATTAGATTCAGAAAGAATGAAAACTTGATCTATCCAAAAATTGGGGAGACAAATTTGTGTTAGTTAAATGCAATGAAAATATTAAATGTATTGAATGAACTATAATGATTAATCATAAAATTATAATAATCAATTGGCATAATCAATATCTAATTTGATATTACTCTACAAAAATATATTTCATCATTTGATGAATTAGAGGTGATCTTATGGAAGAATTCCGAATTAATCAAGCACAATCTCTTCTTAGGGATGCAGTCAAGTCAAAAACAGGCAAAGAAAAGTTAAAATCGCCTAAAGAAGGTATTATAGATGTTAAAGTATTTGAAAAGGTATTGAATCTGTTATTTGAAGCTGAAGAATTTATATACACCAGCAGACCTACACATGAACTTGACTTAGAGACAGCAACATTATTCACAGGTAAGATCATAGAGGTTAGGACAGAAATTAATGAGATCCTTTCTGATTTTGGAGTTATTGTTAAACCTGATTCTGAAGAGGATATAAAGGAATATTCAAAAGATTTACTAATTTTAACGACTAAAAATAGTTTTAAAAAAGCAATTACTAAATTCGGCGTAGACCCTCAGAGGATTGTTGTAGCAGGTGTGCCTCTGGATCCTGAAGATATGAAACTTCTAAACCCTAAAATACCTGAAGCAGCATTAATACCAATAAAAAAGAAAATAGCCCATGTTAAAAATGATATTGAACGTAAAATGGAACAATTCAAACTTAAAAATATAATTGTTCTCGTTGAAAATGACAAACCTGGCGAAATACTAGGAAATCGTGCTGAAACACTTTATAATGCTCAAACTATAACAAAAGAAAATTTAAAGGACATAACTGTCGCTGAATTTATTGAAATAGTGTCATGAAAACTACCTATTATATACATTGAAGTCAAAATAAAATAAAAAAAAGTTAATATAGTTGTGATAAATCCTATTCTTAGTAGTTTGATCACTCAACATAAAAAAAAATAAAAAAAATGTTTACTATTTAGATTATTTATTTAGATCATCGATTTAAATAAAATCAATTACGAACTTAGGGGTGAAAAAATTGGATAAATGTTTCCCAGATACCCAGGATAATATACCAACAATTCCTGTGCACCTTACTAGAGTTGGAGTTAAAGGAGTAAAAAAACTTTTAAAAATTGAAAGAGACGGAAAGAGACCTATTGTACTTTTACCAACTTTCAATGCATTTGTTGATCTTCCAAGCACACAAAGGGGTATTCACATGTCTAGAAACCCTGAAGCAATAAGTGAAGTTCTTGAACAGGCTATTGAAGGTACATCAGTTGAAATTGAATCTTTATGTGCCAAAATAGCAAGTTGCCTTCTTAAAAAGCATAAATATGCTAAAAGAGTTGAGGTCAGTATGAAGAGTGATTACATGATCATGAAGAGATCACCTGTAACTCACATCAAAACACAAGAAATGACCAATATCATGGCCGATGCCATAGGAATCAGAAATGATGATGGAATTGTTATAAGAAAAATGATCGGAGCAGAAGTGGTTGGAATGACTGTCTGTCCATGTGCTCAAGAATCAACCAAGGAATCTGCAAAGGTGGACCTTCTAAAATTTTTAGACGAAGAAACCACTGAAAAGGTCTTGAACACTGTATCATTCGCTTCACATAACCAACGTGGACGTGGAATGATAATGATGGAAGTTCCAGAGAACCAAATAATCAGAGCTGAAGATTTAATAAGAATAATTGAGGATTCAATGAGTTCTCCAGTTTGTGAGCTCCTAAAAAGGAGTGATGAAAATGCTGTTGTTTTACATGCTCATAAAAATCCCATGTTCGTTGAGGACTGTGTAAGGAATATGATCCAAAAGATTGTCCAGGAATATTCTCACCTATCAGATGATGCCCTTGTAACTGTAAGGCAGATCAACGAAGAGAGTATTCACAGGCACAATGCATTTGCTGAAAAAGTCGCAACTATGGGCGAATTGAAAAGAGAGATGAATTCCAATGGAGGCAAATAACATTGATGCCCACACATGAAATTGCAGGAAAGATAATGGGAAAACTTGATGCATTCCATGGATCAAGACCAGCCATCGACACACCACAAATTTTGATTGTAAGAGGAATGTCAAAGAAAAAGATAGATCCTGAAGAACTTCCAAATATAATTTCTGAGATTATGAAGGGCATTGGAGCTAGAAAAATGGATATATTCTCAGAAGAAGCAACCGATGTCATAGGAATAATGGATGAAAATATAAGAGCCACAGTAGAAATACCCGGTGAAACTGACGTTTATGGAATATATCGACTTAAAGAGTCTTTTGAAGCTATGAACTGTCACACCGATTACGGTCTCGGTACAATAGGTCAATTAGCAGTCTTTTTAGTGCTTTATAAAGATAAAAGTGGTATTGGCCCTCTCTTTGTCGAGTTGGTTGTATCAAATTCAGAAGCATAAGGATTATAGGATAAGGGAAATTACCCTTACTATTTTTAAATAAAATAATCAGTGAAAAAATGGCAATTTTATCTAAAGAAGATTTATTATCCCTTCTAAATGGAAAAAGTAGGGAAATATTATCTTTAATGTCTGAAACTAGTCTTTTAAGGGATAATGACATTATCACATATTCAAAAAATGTTTTTCTTCCACTCACAGACATTTGCAGAAACAACTGTGGATACTGTACATTCAGAAAGGATCCTAAATCATATAACGCCCAAATACTCATGAAACCCGATGAAATAAGGGGCATCATTGAAAAAGCTAATTCTTTCAATTGTAAAGAAGCACTCTTCACTTTTGGTGAGAAGCCTGACGAAACAGACAGTGTAATATCTTCCTTGGAGGATCTTGGATTTACAGGGATGTTAGAATATTTATACTTCATTTGTGATGATACACTGAAAAATTCAAGACTTTTACCCCACAGCAACCCGGGAATACTTAAAAAAAATGAACTTAAAATGCTCAGGGAAGTTAATGCCTCAATGGGTTTAATGCTTGAAACCAGCAGCCAGCGTATGATGGAAACAATTGCACACAAAAATAGCCCTGGAAAAGACCCTAAACTTAGAATTGCAACTATTGAAAATGCAGGTAAATTGAAAATACCATTTACAACCGGTCTTTTAATTGGAATAGGCGAAACAGTTACAGAACGTGCTGAATCCCTCCTGGAGTTAAGGCGAATACAAGATAAATACGGGCATATCCAGGAGATAATTATACAAAACTTCAAACCAAAACAGGGAATCCCTATGGAAGGCTTCAAAGAACCTTCATTGGCTGAAATGATCAAGATGGTATCTGTTACAAAACTCATATTTCCTGATGTAAGTGTACAGGTTCCACCAAATCTGAACAAGGACCACTCACAAATATTTTTAATGTCCGGAGCAGATGATTGGGGAGGTGTTTCTCCATTAACCCCCGATTTTGTAAATCCTGAAGCTCCTTGGCCAGAGATTGAATATCTTAGACTGATCACAGAAGAACTTGGTTTCAAACTTCAAGAGAGACTTCCAGTATATCCAAAATATATCAATGAAAAATTTTTAGATCAGGAAATACTTAAAAAAATTAATGAAATAAAATCCAAGAAAATATAATTTTTCCAGTAAACTGAATGATCTAAAATTTTAGTAGTCTAAAAAAAATGGTTAAATAATATTTATTTGATATTTTAAGAGGTATAGTCATTTTATTTTAGCATCAACAACCACATGGTAAACACCAGGTGAGTATGGTTTTATAATTCTTTTATTGACTATTTCAACCAGCTCCCTATCGGCTGCCATTGCAGCTTCATTTATACGATCCACAGGCCTGATAAATTTCAGTTTATCGGGTACAGACTCATGATAATGTATTATTCCTCCTTCCTTTAACACATCCATTGCAACGTCCAGATACTCGTTGGTGTTTCCAATATAACCCATTAAAACACGATCTGCTATGGCTCGAGGTGCAATTTCTCTACAGTCTCCTAAAATAGGTTCTAAAATACCTTCAACTTTATTCAGATGTACATTTTCACATAGATAACCATAGGAAAGGGGATTAATTTCAATAGAATATATCTTTGCCGGTTTTGAATGTACTGCTATTGGTATTGAGAAGTATCCAATTCCCGCAAACATATCAACAATTGTTTCACCTTTTTTTGCAATCGTAGACATTCTCTTTCTCTCTGTTGTGTTACCCTTGGACCACATTATCCTGGAAACATCCAACTTGAATGAACACTTGTTTTCACGATGTATGGTTTCTGTTCCTTCCCCAATAATCACTTCAACATCAGGTTCTCTCTTTAAACCACTAATACGTCCTAATTTAACTATTCTGTTAACTCCTGGTGTTTCAAGAAGCTTTTCAGGATTCTCAATATCCCCTTTTATTACAAGAATATCTCCTATTACCTTACCCTTCATAAGAGTACGTGCTTCTTAAAGTTTAAATATCTTTCACAATCTAAGAAAATTTAGAAATTAATTTTATAATGTGAATTGGATCATGGTGTAATGCAAAAAAGATAATTACCCCTACCAACCAACCTTATTCAATTAATTAGAAATGATCAAATTATTAGGAGAGATTCTTATGGGAAAAGTTAATAGACAGGAAATTCTCGATGTCTTAAAAGGATATGATAAAGAAAATATAACTATAGCAACATTAGGAAGTCATACATCACTCCACATATTAAAAGGGGCAAAAAAAGAAGGTTTTAAAACAGCTGTTGTTTGTGAGAAAGGTAGAGAAGTTCCATATAAACGATTTAAGGTTGCAGATGAGTATATTATTGTTGATAAATTCAGTGATATTGTAAATGATGATGTTCAAGAAAAATTAAGAGCTATGAACAGTATTGTAGTACCTCATGGTTCTTTTGTTGCATATGCCGGATTAGATCGTATAGAAGATGACTTTAATGTACCTATGTTTGGAAACAGGGATATCCTAAGATGGGAGTCTGAAAGAGACCTTGAAAGGAAATTGATGATAGAATCCAATATTAGAATACCTAGAAAGTTCACTGACCCATCAGAAATTGATAGAACTGTCATGATAAAGTTTCCAGGTGCACGGGGAGGCAGAGGATATTTCGTTGCTTCAACACCTGAAGAATTCCACCAAAAAATTGATTCCATGCTTAAACGAGAATGGATAGGAGAAGAAGATGTTGAAAATGCCCATATCGAGGAGTATGTTTCTGGATGTAACTACTGTATTCATTATTTCTATTCAGCATTGAATGATGAAGTTGAATTAATGGGAATGGATAGCCGTTATGAATCCAATATAGATGGATTAACAAGAATTCCTGCAAAAGATCAACTTGATGTTGCATTAGATCCATCCTATGTAATAACAGGAAACCATCCTGTAGTCATGCGAGAATCATTACTCTCACAAGTATTTGAAATTGGAGACAATTTAGTTGAAGGTGCTAAAAAACTGGTTGCCCCAGGAATGAGTGGTCCATTCTGCATGCAGAGTCTGTGTACCGATGATTTAGAGATAGTTGTTTTCGAAATGAGTGCTAGAATTGATGGTGGTACAAATACCTTCATGGACAGCTCCCCCTACAGTTACCTACTCTTCGGTGAAAATATGAGTATGGGCCGTAGAATAGCTCGTGAAATTAAAAATGGAATTGAATCTGATAGGTTAGATATTTTAATAACTTGATCATTTCATTCTTATATCTTTTTTAAGCTATATTTTCAAAATGAATATTACAATATCATTAACATTAGTTGTATTGTGAATTGAATATTCTCTAATAAATCACTTAAAAAATAGTAATATAGAAAACATTTATAAGTATCCTCAACTAAACAAACCTTGTTAAAGGTCTTAATATAGTAAGTTATTTTAAATGAATTATTTTGAATAGCATTAATAAATATTATTTATGAACTAAAGAAAACTGGAAGTTCAAAGCAATATTTATATAGAATGAATTTTACATAAAAGACTAGAAATATTTGAAAAATTTAAAAACTATTTTTAATTTATCGTGTTTTTTTAGAGGTGTATTTCATGAACGATAAAGATCGATTAAAAGGCACTACAACTGTTGGTGTAACATGCAAAGATGGAATTGTTTTTGCTACCGAAAGAAGAGCTTCAATGGGTAATTTAATTGCTCATAAAGTTGCAGACAAAATATTCAAACTAGATGACCATATTGGAGCAACTATTGCAGGATCAGTATCAGATGCCCAAAAACTAATGGGTTATATAAGTGCAGAAGTGGCTCTTTACAGACTCAGAAACGGCATTCCTATGAATGTTGAAGCCGCAGCTACTATGACATCTAATATACTACATTCATCCAGATTTTATCCTTACTATGTCCAAACTCTCCTTGGAGGGGTGGATGAAAAAGGACCAGCACTCTTCTCACTAGATCCAACCGGCGGAGTAATAAGGGATCTAATGATTTCAACAGGTTCCGGTTCACCAGTTGCCTACGGAGTACTTGAAGACCGTTATAATAAAGAGATGGATATTGAAGACGGAATTGAACTTGTTATAAGGGCAATTAAAGCTGCAATGGAGAGAGATACCTATTCCGGTAATGGAATAAAAATTGCAACAGTTACTAAGGAAGAAGGATTTAAAATACTGCCTGATGAAGAGGTAGAAAAGAAGATCAAAGAATTAAGCTAGTTTTAATCCTATTGAACTAAATTTATTAACAAATTGAGAACCATGTTTTATTAAACATGGTTTAAATATTAATTTTCTTATTTTTTTAGACGTGATTTTATGGGTTCAGAGATTCAAGAAATTAAAAATACAATAGTACAAAGATTACCTAATAGAGTACAAGTGGCAAAGGTCGAATTTGAAGGTCCGGAAGTAGTTATATATACTAAAAATCCGGAAATAATCACTGAAAATGGAGATTTAATTAGGGACTTAGCCAAGGATATTAGAAAAAGGATAATTATCAGATCAGATAAATCCGTGCTAACAGAACCTGAAAAAACCATAGACAGGATTCACGACATTGTTCCCGCGGAAGCAAAAATAACCAATATATCTTTCGACGAGGTTACATGTGAAGTAATAATAGAAGCCAGAAAACCTGGACTTGTTATTGGAAAATATGGTTCAACATCAAGAGAGATCATCAAAAAAACGGGATGGTCCCCCAAAATTCTTAGGACTCCACCAATTACATCAGAAGTAATTCAGAGAGTTAGAAGGACACTACGAAAAAACAGTAAAGAACGTAAAAAAATTCTTCAAACTCTGGGTAATCGGATTCACAGACCATTAACCTCAGAAAATGAATGGACACGTTTAACTGCACTTGGAGGATTCAGGGAAGTGGGAAGGTCTTCACTGTTTTTACAGACGACCAACAGTAAGATCATGCTTGATTGTGGTGTTAATGTAGCTGGTTCAGATGATAAAAGTTCTTATCCCTACCTTAATGTTCCCGAATTTGTTCTGGATGATCTTGATGCTGTCATAATTTCCCATGCCCATTTAGACCACTCAGGATTTTTACCATATTTATACCACTACGGATACGAAGGACCTGTTTACTGTACAACACCCACAAGAGATCTTATGACCCTTTTACAATTGGATCATATAGATATAGCTCACAGGGAAGATAACCCACTGCCATTCAATATTAAACATGTTAAACAGAGTATTAAACATACCATAACTCTGGATTATGGCGAAGTAACAGATATTGCTCCAGATATCAGATTAACTCTGCATAATGCTGGTCACATACTTGGGTCTGCTATAACTCATATGCATATTGGAGATGGACAACACAACTTTGTATACACTGGTGACTTTAAATATGAAAGAAGCAGACTATTAGAACCTGCAGTTTCCAAATTCCCACGTATTGAATCACTTGTAATGGAAAGTACCTACGGTGGACATGATGATGTCCAACCTTCAAGAAACGATGCTGAAAAGGAACTTGTAAAAACTATTTATAGAACCCTAGAGCGTGGTGGAAAAGTTCTTATGCCTGTATTCGCTGTCGGAAGGGCACAGGAACTCATGATAGTTTTAGACGAGTACATTAGACATGGAATTATCGATGAAGTTCCAGTGTATATAGATGGAATGATCTGGGAAGCAACTGCAATTCACACAGCACGTCCAGAATATTTGAGTAAGGATCTACGTGACCAAATATTCCATATGGGAAGAAATCCCTTCATTTCTGAAGTTTTCCATAAAGTTAACGGTGGAAATGAAAGACAAGAAATTGTTGAGGGAGAACCTGCTATTATCCTATCAACTTCGGGTATGTTAACTGGAGGTAACTCAGTCGAATACTTCAAACAACTTTGTGGAGATGAGAGAAACTCACTTGTGTTTGTTGGATATCAGGCAGAAGGTTCTTTGGGTAGAAGGCTTCAGAAAGGTTGGAAAGAAATACCACTTAAAGAAGACGGTAAAACAAATGTTTACAATGTAAAAATGCATATAAAAACAATTGAAGGATTTAGTGGACATTCTGATAGAAAACAACTAATGGAGTATGTTAGAAGACTTTCTCCAAAACCAGAGAAGATCATGATCTGCCATGGGGACAACTACAAAACACTTGATCTTGCTTCAAGTATTTACAGAAGTTATAAAATAGAAACTAAAACACCAATGAACCTTGAAACCATCAGGATCCAATGAAACCATAAGGGTTTCATTTTATTAGTTTTTTGAGTTGTTATAATTTCTAATTTTTTTATTGACCACACAAATACAAAATTATTTTTTTTATAAATATAATAAAATCTATTTATATTGAGATAATTATATTAGCTTAATAGAATATTCGTATTAAATCATTGCAACAACGAATTAGGGATAGAACTTTTATTAACTGTCAAATCAAATATGCTGTATTAAATTGTTATTTTAAAAAAAATTTTTGGTGAGTTTCATGGTAACCTATTCAGAATCAGGAGTGGATATCAGTCTCGAGGAGGTCACAGTATCGGCATTAATCTCGAAACTGAAGGAAACCCTAAGTTACAGAGAAGTTATTACAGAATCAGGACATTTTGCAGCCCTTGTTAAATTAGGTGATAAAGCTATTGCAATGAGCACAGATGGAGTCGGAAGTAAGATCCTAGTAGCCGAGATGATGGAAAAATATGATACAGTAGGTATAGACTGTATAGCTATGGTAGTAAATGATATACTATGCGTTGGGGCAGAACCAATTGCCATGGTCGATTATCTTGCAGTTGAAAAACCAGACCCGGAAATTGCAGGACAGATAGGTGAAGGACTTAAAGAAGGATGTAGACAAGCTAAAGTGGCCATGATTGGTGGCGAAACTGCTAGTCTTCCCGAAATAATAAGCAATTTTGACCTTGCTGGTACGGGAATAGGTATAGTTGATGTTGAGAACATCATCACTGGAGATAAAATTGTTGATGGCGATGTTCTGATTGGAATTGAAAGCAGTGGAATTCACAGTAACGGTCTAAGTCTTGCAAGAAAAGTTTTCTTTGATGATAACCAGTTCAAAGTAGATGATAAACTCCAATATCTTGAAACATCTATTGGAGAAGAACTTCTAAAACCAACACTTATATATGTAAATCCCATAGTTGAACTATTAAAAAGTGATTTAGAAGTTCATGGGCTTGCCCATATTACTGGTGGAGGATTTACAAATCTTAAAAGGTTAAAAAAAGGTAGTGGGTATATAATTGAAACACTTCCTGACCCTAAAACAATCTTCAAAGTGATGCACAAATTAGGTGTACCATTGGAAGAGATGTATCGTGTTTTCAACATGGGCATAGGGTTTGTTGTGATTGTGAAATCTGAAGATGCAAAAAAGGCTATAGATATTATAAAAAAATATAATCTTGCTTTTAAAATTGGTACAGCAACAGATGATATCCAAGAGAAAGTTTCAATTAAAACCTTCAAAAAGGACGTTATCACTTTATAAATGATTAGAAGGTGCATTAATGAATATAACAGCAGAACAGGAAAGATTAATTGTAATAGGTATCCTGAAGAAAATGAATGTTTCAGATGATGATGCCCGCATTGTTGCAGACGTTACTGTGGACGCAGATCTAAAAGGATTTTCATCCCATGGAATTGGACGATTTCCACAGTATATAAAGGGATTGAAGGCTGGAACAATAGATCCTGAAGGAGAAATAAGCATTGATAATGAAACAGTTTCAATGGTTCTCATAAATGGAAATCATAAATTTGGACAAGTAGTTACATACACGGCCATGGAAATTGCAATTGAAAAGGCAAAAGAAACGGGTATTGGTGTTGTGGGTGTACATAATTCCAACCACTTCGGTGTTGCAGGGTACTACTCTGACATGGCAATAATGCAAGATATGGTAGGGATAGTTGTTGCAAACACAGAACCTGCTGTTGCCCCAATAGGTGGTAATGAACCAATAATAGGTACAAATCCAATAGCTATAGGTATACCTTCAAATTCTCATTATGTGTCCGTTGACATGGCAACATCGGCTTCAGCTAGGGGAAAACTTTTGGAAGCCAAACGTAAAGGTGAGAAAATACCTGAAAATGTTGCTCTTGATGTAGATGGAAATCCTACAATCGACCCTGAAGCTGCTCTTAAAGGCTCAATATTACCATTTGGAGCACATAAGGGTTACGCATTATCTTTCATGATTGAAATACTTGCAGGACCCCTTGTTAGGGCAGCCTTTGGTAAACAAGTAACTGGAACAGCTAATTCGGAGGAAATGTGCACAAAAGGAGATCTAGTAATGGCATTAGATCCATCTAAGTTCTCTAATATTGACACATTCAAGGGAGAAGTCGATGATTTCATATCCGAGGTTAAAAACTCCGGCAACGTTTTCATTCCAGGTGATATGGAAGTTCGCAATATCAAGGATCGAAAGGAAAATGGGATTGTTATAGACAATCAATTAATGGAAGAAATCATAGAAATAGCCGATGAATTATCATTCGATCTTGGTAAGATCCTAGATAATTAGGTTATAGCTTTTTTTTATTTGCTATAAATAATTCTTTTAATTATATTCAAATTTTAATTTTGAGTCTTTTTTTAATTAAATATAAATCCAACATAACAATAGTTATAATAGAGGATAAAAAAATTTCTTATTCATAACTATTCAGAGGTGTTGGTATGAAAATAATAGTTTCAGATGGTATGGGTAACGAAGAAGAAAAAGAAATCAATACAGAGAGTATAAGCGGTAAAGAACTTTTAGAAAAACTTGATATTTCTTTGTTTGTAGCTATGATTATGAAAAATAATGAAATTGTGGGGGAAAATGAGTTACTCACAAGTAAAGATAAAATAAAAATTTTAAATATGATTCATGGTGGATGAATAATTAATTTTATTATGAAATAGCATGATCTATTTCAAATTTTCATATCATTATTCAGATTTAGGATTTTAATGTGTTATTTATCAAAAGTTTACTAATCTTCATTTATTTTTAATTAAATAGTTTAGATTATAACCTTAAAAAGGATATAATAATTTATTAAAAATGAATTATTAAAATAGGTGTTTTATTTGGATGGTAGTCAAGCAGTTTACAATACACTTAAACAGTCGGAAATTAATTTTGTGGTCTCTTTACCCTGTGTTAATTTGGATAAACTAATGAAAATGGTTGAGGCTGATGAAGATATAATTCATGTACCTGTAACAAGGGAAGAAGAAGGATTTGGAATTTGTGCTGGAGCATTTATGGGTGGTAAAAAGCCAGCTATCCTCATGCAAAATTCTGGGCTCGGTAACTCTGTTAATGCTCTTGCATCATTATTTGAGCTTTATAAACTTCCAATATTGATGATAATAAGCCATAGAGGTACAGATGGTGAATTTATGAGTGCACAAATACCAATGGGAAATGCCACACCTAAAGTTTTGGATGCTCTTCAAATTCCATATCTCAATCCAAAAACTCCTGATGAAGCTTTAAAACTAATCCCTAAAGCATGGAATATAGCTGAAACGAATGGTACTCCTGTAGGTATTCTATTGAGTATCAAATTTTGGTAGTGTTAAAATGGAAAGGATCGATACAATAAGAAAAATCTCAGAAGAGTTAACCAGTGAACTGGTTGTATGTAATATAGGATTTCCTTCAAGGGAACTTCATTATCTTAAGGATTCATCAACCCATTTTTATATGTTGGGTTCAATGGGACTTGCATCATCCATTGGTCTAGGCATTGCAATGTCCACCAAACGGAAAGTTGTTATTTTCGATGGTGATGGATCTATACTAATGAATTTGGGAAGTCTAGTCACAATATTTAATCAAAATCCAGATAACCTAATATTAATAGTTTTAGACAATGAATGTTATGGTTCAACAGGATCTCAATGTAGTTATGCTTCAACAGTTAATTTAGGGAATGTAGCAGAAGCTGTAGGATTTAAAAATAATTTTTTCTTCGATGGTAATGAAAAGGAATTAAAGTTTAAAGAAGTTTTAAACACATGTGGACCTGTATTCGTTCATTTTAAAGTTAAACCTGGAAATGCAAATGTTCCAGTCATTCCATTAGAAGCCGTGGATATCAAGGATAGATTCATGGATGAAATAAAAAAATAGGACATTCGTAATATAATAAATTTGGATATTAATGATATTTAATTCAAAAAAAATTGTTATCGTTACAAATTTATTTCTCGAATGTTTCACGAACTTTTTTTAATGATTTCTGAATTGTTATCATCTGTGGGCATAATTTTTCACAGTCCCCACATCCAATACAACTAGAAGCTCTTTCACCCTCTTTTAATAGCATGTAGTAGTTCATTCTAGAATTTCCAACATCTTGAAACATATATGCATGATTAAGCTGTTCGAAGTTGGCAGGAATATTAACTCCTGAAGGGCATGGCATACAATATCCACATTGGGTACAATCAATCTCTTTTCTTCCCTTGTAAGCCGTCCTAACTTCTTTGATTATCTCTTTTTCTGTTGAGGTTAATGTATTGGTTAAACCCTGTTCAGCTATACCTAGATTCTCATTAAGATCTTTAAGAGTCGTCATTCCACTTAACACCACATCAACTTCCTCTTGATCCCAAAGGTATCTTAAAGCCCATTCAACAGGACTTCTTTTAACAACTGATTCGTCCCATATTTCTTGAACTTCTGGTGGAACATTTTTTACAAGAGTTCCACCTCGAAGTGGTTCCATGATCACAACACCTACTCCTTGACTAGATGCATAACGAACACCCTCCTTCCCAGCCTGATAATTCTCATCAACCAGGTTATATTGTACTTGACAGATATCCCAGTTATATGAGTCAATAACATCAAAAAAAAGTTCTATTTCTCCATGAAAAGAAAATCCGGTATATTTTATCCTACCATCTTTTACTGCATCGTCTAAAAACTCTAAAACTCCAAGCGATTCCAGATTTGACCAGCTATCTGCCTTAACAGAATGTAGAAGATAAAAGTCAATCTGTTCACTTTGAAGTCTTTCAAGCTGTTTTTCAATATATTTATCCATATCTGTCCGTTTTTGAATTAACCATGATGGTAATTTATCTGCAATAAAAACCTTCTCCCTATAACCTCCCTTTAAAGCCTCTGCTATGACTGTTTCACTCTGACCATTATGATAAGGATAGGCAGTATCAAGATAATTAACTCCGTTGTCAATAGCTTTATGAATAAGTGAAATAGCTCTATTTGTATCCACTTTATTATATTGACCATTTATGATTGGAAGATGCATACACCCCAATCCTAATATAGATACTTTTTCTCCTGTGGATCCCAATTTACGATAAAGCATTTTATTTACCTCAAAAAAATCTGTATAAATTTTAATAAATAAAAAGTACAACTAAAAAAAATATTTAAACTCTTCTATTATCAAATTCATCGTACAAATCATCTAACTCCACGCCTTTATAAACAAGGAGAAGTAGAGTATGAAAAATCAGATCAGCAGCTTCAGAAATAAGATTTTCATCATTTTTTGATGCAATTATCACTTCTGCTGATTCCTCTCCAATCTTTTCTAAAATCTTATCCTCAGCACATTTATCACTATCTTTCATGATCATTGAGGTGTAAGAATCTACCGGTTGATTACGTCTACCCTCTAAAACGGTGTAAACATCCCTAATGATCGTGTCGTTACGCTTCACTTTCTAAACTCCTTTCTAAGACTACTAGTAATTGCTATTAATGGGTGTTGTGCATCATCTATTATTTCTATATCTTTAAAAGTGAATATACCATTCTTATCAGCTGTTTTTTCAAGTCCAAGACGTATATCCCTATCCAACTCAATTACATAGGAATCTATATCTTTACATCCAAGTTTACGTGCAGCAGCTGTCCTATGATGACCATCAACTAGTATAAATCTTTCTCCAGATTTTGCAATAATGGTTGGTTCAGCAAGTCCACGTCTAATTTCGTATGTTCTTCCCTGAAGTTCATCTGCATATATTTTATCCTGAGTTGGTCTAACCTTGTCTATTGGAACTTTCATCCTTACAACCTTGGTACGGATTTCATAGAGCTGTTCGAGGGTCTTTTTGAAATATTCTACCTTCATTGGGGTTGATCTTTCGATATGAGAGCGTACAATATCAGTATTTGTTAATATTCCCACCAGTTTAGCATCTTTATTAATAACTGGTAGTCTTGATATTCCCATTCTAAACATCACCCTTGCAGCATCATTTATTGACATATCTTCTTCTGCCACTACAATATCTGTTGACATTATATCTTTAACAAGGGGTAACCATTCTTTAAGTAAAAGATCAAAGGCTGTAACCATTCCAATTACTTCACCATTAGTTCTAACAGGAAATCCATCGTGTCCTGTTCCCTTCATAATAATTATAACATCCTCATTAGGAGTTTCTGGAGTTACGGTGATAACTTCTTTGGTCATGTAATCTTTTACAAGTGCTGAGCTCGTCATTAAAAATCTCCTATCATTTGGTATCACTTTTTCCACAATATTTTATTGTTATTTGTTATTTTAACTACTCTATGAAATGGAATTTGTGTACCTTCTTTAATATTAAGAATCCCCTGTCCAATCTTACAATGGAATTTCCACTGATTGTTTTAAGATTTCCAGGTGCTCCTCTGTGAATATAAGTTATTTCAGTTTTGGTAATCTGCATATCAGGATGTTATAAAATCATATTTATGATATTCTTGCCATATACAGCCCATTCTTGCCATAATAAAAATATTGAAGTTTATTTAACAAATTATTTTGGTATACTGAACTTATTAAATATATAGTTCAGCTTGTTAAAGAATTTTTTCTTAATAACTTACTAATTAATTCATTTTTTATATGTATTCATAAGATCTATGTCTTTAGTTCAGATTCTAATAGTTTGTGAGTCTCGCCAGGATCTGCCTTTCCCCGTGTTAATCTCATTACTTGACCTATTAAAAAGTTCATGGCATTTTTCTTTCCTTCATAGTAATCTGAAACAGCATCAGGGTTTTCTTGGACAGCCTGTTTTACTGCTTTGAGAACTATATTCTCATCTACTACTCCAATCAATCCCATTTCTTCTGCGATCTGGCTGGGCATTTCTTTGTTCTTAGGAAGTTTCTCCATGATCCTCTTGCCAGCTTTAGCCGTGATCTTCTTATCCTCAAGCATCTTAAGTAAATCTACAATTTGTGCGGGTGTTATTTCACTTTCCTTGAAACTCATCTTATTATAATAAACCACCCTCTTGAGATCGTCCCTCATCCAAAGTGCAGCAAATTTTGGATCAATAAATTTTACAACTTCTTCAAAAGCATCTGCAAGCTCAAGTTCAGAGGTAATAACTTTTGCATGGTCCTTATTTATCCCATATTCCCGAACAAACCTATCAGTTTTTATATGGGATGGTTCAGGCATTTCTTCGCGTATTTTTTCAATTCTATCATTTTCTGCTAGCATTGGTGGAAGATCTGGATCTGGTATGTACCTGTAATCTTCAGCCTCTTCCTTAAGACGCATAGGGACTGTAATCATCTGAGATTCTAGAAAAGCCCTTGTTTCTTGTTTTATCGTAATTCCTCTTTTCAAAAGGTTTTTTTGCCTGATCATTTCAAATTGAAGTGCTTTGTAAGCGCCTTTTATTGAGTTTATATTCTTTATTTCGGCCCTTTTACCTCCTTCAATGGAGATGTTTACATCGGCCCTCATGGTACCCTCACCACGTGCACTTCCACTGTATTCCAATACCCTTATTAGTTCTCTTAAGAATTTTCTGGCTTCTTCTGGAGATTTCATGTCGGGTTCTGTTACTATCTCAATTAATGGGATCCCTGACCTGTTAAAATCCACAATTCCTAGATCTGGTTTATATTGACCTGGATCTTCTTCTATATGAACATCATATATTCTAACTCCATTCAGTTCCCCCTGGTCTCCTATAGGTATTGATGTTCTCTGGTAACCCGATGATAGATCAGGATAATCATAGTGCTTACGCTGGAAGTAAGTTACTTCAGGAGATATCACACACCCAAGCATCAATGCTATCTTGATAGCTCCATCCAGAGCCTTTTTATTTGGAGGGTATGGTTTTGCACCAGGTTGATTCAAACATACATGACATATGTTAGAATTAGCTTTAGCTTCCTTGTAATTGGTACGACATGTACAGAATAGTTTGGAATCAGTTTCAAGCTGAACATGAATTTCCAGTCCGCATTTCATCTTAATAGTTATTCCTCCCAGTATAATGATGTAAATTAAATATTTTTTAAATGAAATATGTATGTATAAACTTGATCTTTACTCTGAATGTTAATTATAGAATCATATTGTAATTTGGTTTGTATCTATAAAATAATATTTATTAATTTACCTAATTAAAAATGGTTTTAGATCCTAAAATAAGTTAACCTAGAATTTGTACCATGTTAATAACGATATTTTATACAATTTACTAAATTTTTTTCAAATTTTTATTGATACACTTATCCACATACCTTTTAATAAATGGTTCTAAATTTTTATCGGGTATATTACCGGTTTGTAATGCTTCAAGGTCTGTAAATGTGCCTTCAAGTTTTCTTCCAGCCCACAATACCTCTTCTTCAACTCGTTTACCATATCTGGTTCCGAACATTTTAAATAATGGGAATTTTGTAAGCCCATTGGCACCAGCAAGTATTAAAGGTCCAATATTAGCCAGATTATCCAGCCAGGTCCCTGTTATTATCTCCAATGTAGGGAATTTGATTCGGGTAGCTGCCACAACTCCTGCATAGTACAAAGAAGCAGGTTGTGGTGAATTTTCATAAATTGTATCTTTATGAGGGTTTAATGAATAAAAGGTTACTCTATCAATTCCTACCCCATCTATGAGATCCCACATATATTTAACATCTTCAGGAGTTTCTCCTAGACCAAGTATGATGGTGATGGATTTCTTAAATCCTAGATCACCTGCTAATTCCAGCATCTCAATTATATCTTCTAAAGATTTGCTTGGGCAGATTTTCTTATGAAGTTTCGGATTTGCTACTTCAACAGCCCCTGTTATCCCTGCGATTTCATTTCCATATTCTTCGAGTTCGTTGGTTATCCCGAGATTTAACCATACAGGTTTTCCAGTTATAGAGTAAATTTTCTGGGCAATATTTTTAACTTCACGAGTATCAAAAGAGCCATAACCCCCTGAAAGAAATTCGACATTCCATCCCATCCTTCGGGTTAATTCAGCCTCAGCAAATACAGATTCAACCTTTCTTCTGGCCTTATCCGGCTCTTTTATTTTAGATTTCTGTGCCGACATATAACAAAATGCACAGTCTCCCTTGTCACACCACCAAGAAAGGAAGATTGCTCGTTCTAATGTGATTTTATCTCCATGTACTGCTAAGGTGATTTTATTTGCTTCTTCCAGTAATTCAAGAGTTTGATGATTTTTAATTTTGTTGATTAGGTTCATATTTTGCCTTTTAATCTAAAAATAGTGTTAGCAATTAAATAAATTCATTTACTTATTGATATTTCATCAATATAAATTCTTAGGAAATTTATAATAAAAATCTAAATCAAGAGCAATAAATTTATACTATTATACAAAAATTTAATTAAATACATTCAATTCTTCTTCAAAAAGTTTTCTTTTTGAATTGTTATTTGATGTTTTAAATAGATATAGAGAATGAATGTCCTTCTATATCCATATAACATACTAATAATAGAATTTCTTACAAACCTTAAATTATTTTTCAATATTAATTTATTAGGGGATTAGGATAAACATTCAAAAACAATTCTATCTGATAATTTGTAACATCCGCAACCTTTATATAGGATAAATGTCAACCTAAAGAATACATCTTGGTGTGCTATGTTTTAAATTTATTGCAAACCCTAGATAGTAGTTTGTAGGTCTTACTTGGCATCAGCCGCCGTAGCTCAGTAGGTAGAGCGTTCGACTGTTAATCGATTGGTCACAGGTTCGAGCCCTGTCGGCGGCGCTATGGGCCCATAGCTTAGGCTGGTAGAGCGCCCGGCTCATAACCGGGCGGCCATGGGTTCGAATCCCATTGGGCCCATTCATATAGAGATATGTGTCTAAACCAAGATTTATAAAAAATTAGTTATATATATATATATATTATGCTCCGTTGGTGTAGTCCGGCCAATCATTTCGGCCTTTCGAGCCGAAGACTCGGGTTCGAATCCCGGACGGAGCATTTTTAAATTTTAAGTCGTATATATTATCCACATATGATTAAATAATGCAAGGTAGAGCAGGGGTGCCCGAGCTGGCCAAAGGGGACAGGCTTAGGACCTGTTGGCATAGGCCTACCAGGGTTCGAATCCCTGCCCCTGCATTCTTTCATCAAGCCGGGGTGGGGTAGTTGGTTATCCTACGGGACTGTGGATCCCGCGACTCGGGTTCGAATCTCGGCCCCGGCCTTATTTCAATGATAGGGATTCTAGATTTATCCATAAATAATCTTTTTTTTCAATTCATCAATTTAATTTTATGAATAATCTAACTTTTTATAATAAACAATAAAATTCATCAAAGTATAACATGCCATGATTATTAAAAAAAAACTATATCTGTACATTTTTCTGATCTCCTAAAAAAGTGGAACAATACTTAGACATTTAAAGACAATGTTATTCATGAAAGCATTAAACTGATATTTTTTAATTAAGTAATTACCAATGAATTAGAAAATATTATATTATAACTAAATACTTTCTCAATGAATTAAATCATGTGAATCAACGTTAAAATAGATATTAAATTCAATGAAAAATTATTATTATTATTAAATATCTTGTTAAGAGTGGATGAAAAGTCTTCAAATAACTTACATTCAACGCAAAAACGATAAAATGTTCAATCAAAGTCTAATCCCAAAAAAATTTATTTCAAAGATCTCGTAGTGAATAAATGCCGGTAAATAGTATGAGTAAAAAAGGCTCTAGAGAAGAGAGAGAACTGGTAAAGATGCTATGGGAAGCAGATTGTGCAGCTATGAGGGCACCTGCCTCCGGAGGAGCCACCAAAAAACCTTTACCAGATGTAATTGCAGGTAATGGAAAACTTTATCTTGCAATTGAAGTTAAGTCTACTTCTTCAGAAAGGATTTATATAAATTCTCAGAAGATAGATGCTCTACGCGAATTTTCTGATATATTTGGGGCCAAACCATATGTAGGGGCCAAATTCAAACGGGAGAAATGGCGTTTTGTTAGAATAAATGATTTAGTGAAAACTAAAAAGAATAACTATAGGTTAGATAAAGATTTAGCTTTCCTTAAAGGTATTGAATTAGAAGAGATGATTGGGAGAATTAAGCAATTTAAATTCTCTAAAAGTAACTAAAAATCCCTAATTTCCAGAAGATATTATTACTTTTAACATAATTGCTACTGAAATTCTATTATAAATTATTAACAAGATCATATCCAAATTTTTTACAAAAAAATAAATAAATTTTAACAATTTTAAGTTGATTTATCTTTAGCATCAATTTTAACTTCTACTTCTTTTTTATACGCTACAACTGCAGCGTAAGTCACTCCTAAAACGAGAGGACCTAATATAAAACCCAATAATCCAAACATCAACGGCCCAGATATGAATCCAAGGATAAATA
>PMGM01000026.1 GCA_003158115.1 Methanobacterium sp. | reverse complement strand
TGGCTCTGATGATAAGACAGTAGAAATCGCAAAAAAATATACGCAGAATGTATATTTTGATAATGGTAAATTAGGGAGTGTTCGGCAAACCGGAATAGACCATGCTACTGGTAAGATAGTAGGTAGTTTTGATAGTGATAATTACTTCCCCCATAATAAATGGTTACTCAACTCAATAAAATACTTTTACTACAATAAAGAAATTGGAACTGTTTGGCCAAAGAATATTGCTCCGCCAAACAGACCTCCATTTATGAAAATGTACATGAATTTTAGCAATCTTCTACTTGAAGATCGTATCAAGAGGAAGAGAGGTATAGTTGGTGGAGGATGTGCATTATTTCTCAAGAAAGCTATTGATGATGTAGGAGGTATTGATAGAGATGTTCATTGGGGAGAAGACTTCAATTTGGCTAAAAAATTAAAAGACACAGGTTACAAATTAGTTTATATTAAAGATCCAATTTATCATGATACTGATATGGGTTTGTCAATGAAGAAATTTGTGAAAAAACAAATTCTCGGTGCAACATCTTTTACAAAAAATAATTTTCAATCTACGGGGCTATCTATACAAGAACTATTTCATGAACAAATTGTTATCGGTACTATTGGTATGATCAGGGGTATTATAAAGGAAAGAAATTTTTCATGGTTGCTTTTCCCATTTTTGTTGCTCACACGACTATTTATCTATGCCTTAATATTTACTAAAAAATTATTCAAATTTAGGTAACTGCTGCTGAATCGTTATAATTTGTGTATTTTCTTGCTTCGATAGTTTTACTGGTCCCAAATCCCTGATCCTTGGGGGGATGAAATAAACCTCACATAATGCTTTATGTTTTTTGAATCGATAAACATTAGTACTTTCTACTCTCAGTTAGACAGTGTGCGCTAATTTCTAATGAAATTCATTCCTATTTTAATTTCTAGGTGATCTTATTAAACTTATAAATATGTAAAATTTGGTTGTATATCTTAACTTACAGTCTGAGTTTTTGTCATAAATTATCTTTTGATATTCTCAAAATTAGCACAGCTATACTTTTTAATTCTATTTTAATTATGTTGCTTGTAGTTGTCAAGTTCATCAATCTTTTCTTGATTAATTTTTTGCTGCTCAACATCAGAAATACCACCATCACCAATCCTTGTCCATTCATCTTCATTAAGGGTTTGATGCCCATATCTAATCCATAGTGGTTGGTTGGTATCATTTACTTTGGATAACTTATATTTCTGTCCCTTCTTCTCGAAAACAGCACCACAATTATTACATTCCAAAGTATTTTTAATTCCAAACCCCAAGGATCCCTTATGAACCATAGGTATCATTTCACCAGCTTTACAGATAATACAATTATTCTTTGAACCAGGAGATTCATTCTCAGTATTATCAGATTTATTATCAGTATCTTCTGATTCTTTCTGCGCGATATTTGATTCTGATTCGTCTCCATGACTGATATTAATATTCATATCATCAACAGGATCCTTGTAGATATCTGCTTTGTCAACTTTAATACTATTTAATAGATTAATACCGCATTCGTAACAAAATTTAGCATTAGGAGGATTTTCTGTTCCACAATTTGGACAAAACATGACTTCACATCCTGATAATTAATTGGAAAGTTATACAAGTTTTATTGAATATTATGGTTTTATCGTTTCATTGCAAATATAATTACACTTGCTGCTATTATGGCAGTTAAGTACTGGTGAAACAAAAATCCCATAATAAGAATAATAGGGATTATAATCCATATGACTATATTCTTCTTATCTTCTTGTCCTTTTTTTTTAATATTGTTATTTAGTAAATTATTACCACACTCATTACAAAATTTAACATTAGATGGATTTTCTGTTCCACAATTTGGAAAAACATGACTTCACATCCGGGTAATAATTGAAAGGTTATAATAGTTTATTGATACCTTTCATCCCGTAAATCTTTTGGTTGGTGAGTTTCATAATCCTGAGTTACATTCTCAATTTTTTGATTTAACAAGTCTTCAAATTTATCAGGATTCGGAATGTTTTCTAGTATTAAACTGGTTCTATCGCGTCCACCGAATATTTCTATATCACCAGCTGAGGATATTCTCTGTGTAAATCCCTGCGATACTTGTATATCTTGAATTTTATTGAAATGCATGTAAACATTTTTTTTACTGATAACACCGCTTTTAATCATTACCCTTTTATTAGTAAGGATATAACATGTTGATTTCCAGGATAGATATGTCCAGATTAATGATAAAAACAGAAGAATAATTATCAGTAGAAGTACATCTGTTGACCATTCAACAAATGGAATGGTCAATAATGTTGATATTTGTGTTTGTATTGCAGCCAAATACCTAATTATGGTAGTAAAGAAGTATAATAATAAAAATAATATTATCAATCTTAAATATGCAGATGCAACACTCTGTGAAAATCTTGGTCTTGTACTAAATAAAACCCTTTCTCCAGGATGTGAATTTTTAATTGTTCGATTCATAGAAAATTATCTCCTTCTTTTAATCTAAATAATAAACTACTCTTAATCTAAGTTATTTTAATGTTTTAACCTGGATAATTAAAACTCTATTATTTATTATCATTTTGAATGGTAAACTCCAATTAAATGGTTATCATTATTTTTATCTTCTTCATTTTATTAAAATATTGATATTAAAAATAAAATTAGAAATAATTCAAAAGAGGGTATTTTTACCTTGTTAAAGAATCACAATTAATTTATTTTAATCAAAATAACCATTTATATAAAAAGGAGTTGATAAATAGTTAAATTAAGACAGATTTATATAAAATAATCGCCATTACACTATTCAATCTAAATGTTTATTTAAAGTTTTAGTATCAGTTAAATATTTTACAAATTTAAATCAGTGAACTCCCATATAGATTGTGTGTAGAACTTTCTGTTAATCATTTTCCCTTGAATATTCCTTATAATGATAACTTTCGATTAGCCTAAGATTTAATAACCTGTTTTTTCCACTTTTATATATTATTTCTAATAATTGATCAGACCCTTTATGTAATAACATAGAGTCTATCATGGTTTCTTCTGGGTCATCTTTTGAGAAAAATCCACCATAAGAATCATGGAATTCTTTATCCTCTTGACCAATAATGTACGAAATATCTTTATCTGCAAATATTCTAAATAATTTTAGTTTTATTGCCATTTTATATCCTCCATGATTTCTTTTAGTTATTATATGGGTTATTATATAAGTTAAGTTTTTTTATATTCATGTACTTCAAATTATAATATTAATTATCATATTCACAATACATGATACACTAATTCATTATAAATAACTTTTTGTGAAAAATATCACAAGAATTCTTAAAAATGTTATATGATTGTAAAGTAAGAATTGATAATTGGAGTATGTTATATTATTCCTAGGATTCAATGTTTGCTACATAAAAACCGCACAACCAAGCAACTGAAGTATAGAATGTACAAACTTTAGCTAGTGGTGAAAGTGCAACATTAGAACTTTTGTTACACCTACAGCAAATTTAACCGATACAACTGTAACTAAAAATGTAATATTACTTAATACAAACGATAAAGTTAGTGCAATTATATCTATACCCTCAGCAGCTAATGTGGTATTGAATAGTACAACTAGTAATAACTCGCCTAAAGTAGGTGAAACATTCAATTAAACAATAACTGCTACAAATAATGGTCCAAATACTGCTACAGATATTCAAGTAAAAGAAGTGATCCCAACTGGTTTAACTTTTAATGGTTATTCATCAACTCAGGGCACCTATAACAATGTGACAGGAATATGGAATGTTGGAACCCTTGCAAATGGTACCAGTGCAAAGTTAATACTATTTGCTACTCCTACAACTTCTGTAGCTGGAACAGCTATGACTAACATTGCTACACTTAACAGCTATTAATCAAAATAATTTGTTAAATAGCCCATTTACATTAGTATCCATCAATGTATTAGGTAATAGTGGAAAAAATGCAATAAATAATTCTACAAATACTTTAATCGCAGAAACCACTAAAATATCATTACAACATACGGGTGTACCAATTGCAGGATTTATATTAGCAATTCTGATGATTGTGAGCGGATCAATAATACCTAAACTAAAAAGGTAAACTAAACTTTTCCCCATTTTTTTTTAAAATTATTATTGATCATACTAAAATTAAAGATATTTATAATTAGAATAAAACTCTAAAATTCTTCACTTTCCTTAAATTAAATACTAATCCGATTTAAATTAAATTTTTAGTCTATTTTTGTAATAATAATCTAAAGAGTATAAGAAGTTTATATTTGTTTAAAAAACCTTTAAAATCCAATATATTTAAATCAACTGGAAAATAAACTATATATGGTGATAAATTATGAGTGAACTACCATTAGCTCCAGTAGGAAGAATATTAAAAAATGCTGGTGCAAAAAGAGTTAGCGAAGATGCAAAAGAAACTTTAGCAAAAGTTTTAGAAGAGTATGGGGAAGATATCTCAAAACAAGCATATATACTCGCAAAACATGCTAAAAGAACAACTGTTAAAGCTGTAGATATCCAATTAGCTCTTAAAAACTCAGCATAGAATTTATTAAATTATATACTATTTTTTTTTAATTATCTCTTTTTTATTGAAATCCATTTATAAATTAATAAATATAATTACAAAATAATGATTTTATCTACGGATGTTTATTGGAATGTAGATTTGTTTTTTTATTCCCCTAAATGGTTCCAAAAAGCTTTATAATTAAATTCTTGAATTAATCAAAAAAAATCATGATTAAAAATGACAAATTGTATATACCTCAATTATATAATATAATAATTGGGTAGGGAATGTTTTACTCAATTTCTAATTATTACAAATAGTTTTTCGCTTAATTATATTGAAAGGGATATATTCCCTGCCCGCCTCCCATTTACAAACTATTTTTTTTATAGTTGAATATAATAGCAACATTTTGAAAAGTATATTGAGTTTGATGTGATATTCAAGAATAAAATTCAATTATAAATTGCCGGGATAGTTAAAATGTGAATAAAAAAAAATTTATTAATTAATGTAATTATTATACACATTTTAATCATGTTTTATTAAATATCGGAAATAGCATAGTTTAAGTTTCTTTAACTTGTCAGACATGTTTTTTTTTA
>PMGM01000057.1:58227-58514 GCA_003158115.1 Methanobacterium sp. | reverse complement strand
CGATCTGTGGAATCTGCTATTGCACCGGCTCTCATACCGTTTGCAAGACTTAAAGCGAAATCATATTCTTTAGCTATATCGAGAACGTACTCATAATTTTTATATAATGGATTTTCGATTTCATTGTGAACCATCCAAGCTGATATGAATGCTCCACCTCTACTTACTAATCCGCCTTCTCGACCTTGTCTTTTAAGACGTTTAAGAGTTTCCTTATTAACAGAACAATGTATAGCCATGAAATCTATGCCGTCTTTAGCCTGTTTTTCAATAGCTTTGAACATACT
>PMGM01000057.1:0-58215 GCA_003158115.1 Methanobacterium sp. | reverse complement strand
CTTATAGCGTCAAGATCTCCACCAATACTTAACTCCATTAATGTATCTGCCTTGTTTTCCATTGCTATTTTGGCTTTCTCAACTTCCATATCTACATCATTTATATCTGTAGATGTCCCAATTGTTGCGTTAACTTTGGTTCTGAGTCCAGCCCCTATACCCACTGGATTAGCATTCCTTCCCACATTGTTTGGAATCACAATAGTTCCATTAGCGATAGATTTTCTAATAAATTCCTCATCAACATTTTCGATTTCTGCAACTGACTTCATCTCTTGTGTTATTATGCCCTTTCGTGCATCGTCCATTTGTGTCATAGAATCACCATTCATTTTTAATAATTACTGACCTATAATATCTCTCCTAGGTTCAGTTCAGAATATCAAAATCATTCTAAAGCTCTAAGTAAGCTTCACATCAAAATCTATGATTTTACTTTTATGCTCAACATAAAAAAATAGGTGTTGTTAAAGTTACATGAAACAAACCAAGGATCATTATGTCGAATGATACTATTAACTTAACCACTTATACTTTACTAGATTTTCTATTTTGATCCTTTACAAAATATATTTATTTCCACATTTCTTCCATTCTCTTCCTAACCATACTATCATTTGGTACGTTGGTTTGACATCCTTCAGCTTCCACAATAAACGATGCTACTGATGATGCAAATTTTCCACATGTTTCCAAGTCTTCTCCCTTTAAATATGCATTTAAAAACCCTGCACGATAAGAGTCTCCAGCACCGGTTGGGTCGACTGTATCTCTGATAATAGCTTCTATCTTAATTTCATCATCTGTACAAATTGAACTTCCATCTTCTCCATGGGTTGTAACAACTATGTCTGGTCCGAAATCTCTTAAATCATCTATACTCATATTTAAGCTTTCTTGAATTCTTTTTATTTCGTGATGGTTTCCAAAGAGTATATCACTAATCTTTATTACCGATTCAAGTTCGCCTTTGGAGTACATGTGTAAGTCTTGACCCGGATCAAATGATATTAATTTTCCTGCATCATGAGCTACTTCTCCAGATCTCCTGTTGAAACCTGGATCTCCAGTTGCTAAATGTACTGCACTCACCTTTTCAATGGATTTATATGGTGGTTCTGAATTTTTAAATTCAGAAGCTGCTCCCCAGTAGAAATAACTTATCTGATCATTATTTAAATCTGTTAATACAAATGCAGTGGGAGTTTTTTCATCATTAATAACTATCATATCTTCACAGTTTATAGCTAGATTTTTTAAATTATTCTGGTATTCTGATCCTATGAAGTCTTTACCCACAGCGGATACAAGTGATGATTTAAGACCTAAATTTGATGCAACTACGGCTACATTTGCTGCAGCTCCTCCATATAATGTTTGCATCTTATTTATTGATGTAGATGAGTTAGGTAGCGGAAATTCCTTTACTTGAATAATGTAGTCGAATGCTGTGTGTCCAATTGTTAGTAAATCAGTTTTATTGCTCAATCAATCACCCGCCTTATTTTTATTTTTGAAATATTTAAAATTAACCTAAAAACATTAGAAAAATCTCCAGATTTAGTAAAAAAGATAATTTTAAGTTTCTACTATAAAAATTAAATTCTCATAAAACCTTGTTCTTCAATTATTTCCTGACCATCAGAAGTTATATAATCTACAAAATCTTTCAAGACACTGTTTTCTTTGTTACATAAAACAAGACTTATTAAATGTTGGGTATCATTCTTTAAAATGGATGAACCATCAATAAAACTATGATTAAGAAAGGTATATAGATCTAAACTTTTTTGAATAGATTTTAAAGCAGAATAAGGAGAGTTAACTAATTTAACTATTTCATAATCTATTTTAATATTATCCATTGTATTCCATGCTAATCTCTGTGAAGAATCAGGTATTTCCACGAAATTTTTTCCATTTAAATCATCTACACTGTTAATAGGATCATACTTGTTGGAAACAAGTACCAAATAATCATAAGCAACTGGAGTGAAGTCTAAATCATACATGAATGCTCTAACAGGATCATCCAATGTTAAAATATCCACCATATCTTTTCGAGCCAATTCTAGAGCACTTTGGTCATCTGTACTATATATTGTTGCATCAAGTGAAAATTCCTCTGCTAACACTTCCATTAAACCTGTGGATATGTGCCCCCCACAAATAACGGGTTTCTTCCGGTCTTCTAATCGTTTTATATATCTTTCATATGTTTTTAGAATTTTTAATCCATTTTCTGTTAGACCAGAACCTGCACCTGTTGTTTCTATCAACATAAAACCCAACTTTTCTTCAGATTCTTTTATACGGCGGTTTAGAACAGAATGTGAAATTCCCAATCTTTTTGCTGCTTCCCGTTGTGACCATGTTTTTGAAACGCATTTAAGAGTGTCAAATATTTTATAACTGAATTCATTTCCATCAATTATCATATTTAATTTAGGATTATATTCCATTTGGCCACGTTTTAAAGACTAAAATTATATATTCAGCAAGAAATTGGCTTTTAATAAAGTTACCATACATTATACTAGGGGGTTTTAAATTTTTTATAGTATGATCCATTTGATATTATATACTACAAAACGTTTCATATCCTTTTGTAGACGTAATCAATCATTATTCTTACTTTTTGATTGTTATTTATATATGAATAAATTTTTATGTTCAACATATTCTTTAGTGTTTTATTATCAATTTTATAAGATTATATCATATTTGGTATAGCATAATAATTATCATGAGATAGTTAATTAATGAAAAAAAAACATTAATTAAACGAAAATATGGTTTACCAGAATTTCGCAATAATTTTTCTTCTTAAATCATTGTTATTATTAGGCAACTCACATTTATAATTTGGTTAGTATCCAACTAACTTATTAAGGTTGTTTATATTGTTTTTTTGTTTAATTATCGATTTATTTTGTGATGTAAATCACATGATCCATTTAAAATCATATATGGATGTGAATTTAATTTATAATATGAAAGGATGAAATAGATTAGTATTTCATGGAAATTCAATGTTTTACACCATAAAAACAGCGGATAATGCTTTCACAAAAATTTTTTTTAAACTATTTCCTCCATTTGTGAATATTTTTTGATGAATTACTTGTTTTCCACCTTATTTCTTCATTTATGTCTTATGATTATTAGAAAGCATAAAGGAGGTGAAAAAGATTAGAAAACAAACAATTACAAAACCTAAAAAAATTAACTCTATTACAAAAAATAAAACTAAAATCATAGTTCCATTACTACTTTTATCATTGGTTTTAGTATTATCATGCACTGTAAACGATGTTGCAGCGGCTCAGGGAACTTCTAACAATACAATAGTTCAATCACAAAACGTAACAGACACTAATCCTGGACAAGCTGTTGATACACAGACAACTGTCCCAACTAAATCCCAAACTAACAACTCCAAAACTAATAACGCTTCAAATTCTTTAAACTCTGAAAATAATCAAACACTACCAGACCCACAGATCTATCATGGAGGAGCGCCTGTGGCCCGTGGAGGAAATCCCGTAGGATACATTTACTCATCAATCGCAGCAGCAATTACCGTTGCTAATGCGGGTGATACTATAATGCTCGAAAACGGAGCAACCTTTCAGGAACATGGTCTTGTTATAAATAAAAATCTGAATTTCGACGTATTTAACAACGGCCATGCCACAATAGACGGACAAAATCTCGGAACAATATTTATAATCAGTAATGGTGTAACAGTCAACCTCAACAATTTAATACTCAAAAATGGGAATGGAAATTCAGGTGGAGCTATCTACAATAATGGAACATTAACAGTAACCAATTGTGAATTCGTGGATAACACAGCAACACAAAATGGTGGAGCCATCTACAACGATGGAACTTTAACCTACAACCATGTCACACTTACAAGCCAAACCATAACCAAGAATGGTGGAACATTAAACGTAATCAACAGCACATTTACGGGCAACAAGGCATTGAATGGTGGAGCTATCTACAATGCTGGAACTTTAAATATAAACACCAGTGCCACACTCACTGACTACACCATAACACAGAACGGTGGAACATTAAACGTAATCAACAGTGTATTTACGAATAACATCGCAACACAAAATGGTGGTGCCATCGCAAACGATGCAACCATCAGTGTAGTCGACAGTAGCACGCTTACGCGTACTGTTATAACACAGAACGGTGGAACAGCTACAATATCAGNNAAATAATGGGGGAGCCATTAGTAACCTTGCAACCTTAAACACAGCTGGCTTCAGCACACTCACTGGTACTGCCACAACAGGTACAACTGCACTTAATAGTGGAACAGTAACAGTAACGGACAGCGCAATTATTGGCAACACCGCAAATATTAATGGTGGAGCTATATACAACGGCGCAAGAACATCTATATCTTATACTACATTCACAGACTACACAATAAATAATAATGCAACAATAACAGCAAGATTCAGCACAATGGCAGGTAACTCTGCATTGAATGGTGGAGCTGTCTACAACGATGCAACATCAACCGTAACAACCAGCACACTCACAACTACCACCTTAAACAATTATGCTGCAGCTACAACAACCGACAACGCACTTGTGGGCAACCACGCAACAACTGGTAGAGACATCGTCAACAATAGAGTATTAACCAATAGCGGCAACACACTTAACACTGGTTTAATCACGGATACTGGGACAGTAGATGCTATGCGTAACTGGTGGGGTACAGTTAGCGGTCCATTGGCAAATGATGTGGTTGGTACAGTGGATGTATCAAACTTTTTGATCTATGCCATGAATATAGCCGCTACAGCAAGTAATAGCTCACCTAATGTAGGTCAGCCATTCCATTACACCATAACTGTGACTAATAACGGTCCAGATACAGCTACAGGTGTTCAGGTGACTGATGTTATACCAGCTGGTTTAACATTTAATGGTTACACTGCAACTCAGGGTACCTATAACAGTACTACTGGAATATGGAATGTTGGAACCCTTGCTAGTGGTGCCAGTGCAACATTAAGACTTTTTGTTACCCCTAATTCTGTAGCCGGTACAACCGTGACTAACATTGCGACAATAACTGCTATAAACGAATTTAATCAGAACAATAGTCCATTTACAACACTAACCATCAAAGTACAAAATAATGGTGCAAACAATACAGGAATCAATGTAAACACAGCTATTGAAACAATACCTATGCAACATACTGGTGTACCAATAGTTGGATTAATACTAGCAACTTTAATGGTTCTTGGCGGAACAATAATACCCAAACTAAAAAAATAAACAACAAACTAAAAACTTTTTCCCCATTTTTTTTTTAAACGATTGATGTAAATGAATTTTATATACGTTCTTTATATTTTGACTCTATAAAAGTAATATTAAATTTAGTTCCATGGCTCCTGTCTAGTTCTAATTCACCATCAATCTGTTCTGTTAAATTATTAACCAGTCTTAAACCCAAAGAATCTGTGTTTTTGAAGTCAATACCCTCTGGAAAGCCTATTCCATTATCACTGATGGTTAAATATAATTTTTCTCCATTATGTTTAAGAGATATGTGCACTTCTCCTTCCCTTCCTCCGGGGAAAGCATATTTCAGGCTGTTTGAGATAATTTCACTAATAATCAGTCCACAAGGGACTGCAGTTTCGATATTTAAGTTTATTTCTTCTACTTTTATTACTGTTTTAATTTGATTTTTTGGAATTGCATATGAGTAGAATAAATCTTTGACTAAACTGTTGATGTAATCGAAGATGTTGATATGGTTTAAATCATGTGATTGGTACAGTTTTTCATGGATCATGGCCATTGATTTAACCCGGTTTTGGCTCTCTTTTAAAAGGTTAACAGTTTCTTTATCATCCACATACCTAGTTTGAAGGTTAAGTAAACTGGAAATAATTTGCATATTATTTTTTACACGATGATGAACCTCTCTGATAAGAACCTCTTTTTCTTCGAGTGATTTTTTTATCTGTTCATCAGCTTTTTGACGTTCAGTTAAATCGCGAATTATGGATGTGAAGTAAGTTTTCCCATCTGACTGCCACGCAGAAAGTGACATTTCAAATGGAAATTCATTCTTGTTTTTCATTAATCCTGTGGTGGTTACTGTTTTACCCATAAGCCTATGCTGACCACTTTTTTTGAACTTTTGTAGTTCATTTAGATATATTTTTTTGAATCGTTCAGGCATAAGGAGCGTTAGAGGCTTTTCCGATAACTCTTCATTTGTGTATCCAAAGATTTTTGACAGACTGTTGTTAAAGAAGATGATATTCCCTTTTGAATTGGTTGTAACAATGGCGTCCACCGCTGATTCGGCAACTGCACGGAAACGTTGTTCACTTCTTTTAAGTGCAGATTTAGCCATTTTGGGTTGGGTAATGTCACGAATAGACTCAACAGCCCCGTTAATATTACCTTTACTATCATATAACGGTACGGCTTTAACCCATAGAATAAACTTTTTATTATTTAATTTTACATCAGTCTCTGCTAAAAGAGCCTTTCCATCTCTTTTAACATGACGATATTCTTCTATTTCTTTATTACATTTCAATACTAGGTCGATTAATATGGGTCTCCGGGTTCCATAAAAAGGTAATGAATATTCATAATCCCCCTTTCCAAGGATATCATCTGCTTTAAATCTGGTCATTTCTTCAATAGCCCGATTCCAAGCAATTACTTTCCCTTCTACATCAATGGCCATGGTTGCATCGGGTAAAAAATCTATAAAATCAGATAAACGTTGCTGAGATTCAATTAATGCCATTTCAGCTATTTTACGTTCGGTAATATCCCTTGCAGCAGCAAAAACACCAATTGTCTTACCATTTTCATCTTTATAAATTGAGGCGTTGTACAGGACAGGAGTTATATGTCCGTTTTTGTGCTGAATTTCAAGTGGATAATCTTTTACAAAGCCTTCTCTGAATACTGTTTCGTATCCTGCCTTGGCCTGATCTGGTTGAATAAAATAGTCTGAAAAGTCCGTTCCGATTAGTTGATCACGAGAATAGCCAGTTACTAATTCAACAGCTTTATTAATATCCTTTAACTTACCATCAAGGCCAATAGTAACCAGTGGATCTATACTTACCTCGATTAACTCACGGTTGTACTGATAGTAAGATTTCAATAGTTCTTTAGATTTTAATATTTCATTTACTCTCTTTTGAACCCGTAATTCAACATCATCAGATGTATTGGTTAAGTTTGTTTCGGATTTAAAATTTTTTATTTTCTCATCCTTTTCATACATCAACTCAACCCAAAATTTAGAAGAATCTGAATAATAATTAATATACTCTTATTAAATATATATTTTCCCCTTAAAACTTGGTAAAAATACTAATTGGACTTATCTGATTCATATCAATTTAAATAAATATTTCTTTTTACACCATAGAAATATTCGAGTTCAACACTATTTTAAAAAAAATTAATGAATATAAATTTGGTTCAAAAACTGAAAAGAAATTCATATCGGGTTTTGATATAATTTTAATTTGTATTTGATTAGTTATTAAAATAAATTAATACTTTTTCAAGGGAAATTCCGCCTCTTACTAGATGTAACTATATTCTAAATAATAAACATTTTATTCAATTTTTGAAAGAAAGTTACCACCATATTAAAAAATATTTCCCTAATGAGAAATTAGTTCTAGAATTAGTTTGTGATCCAATGGATAACGATGAAGATTTGATATTATATTATATAGTACTATAACAAGATTGAGTATAAATATTCTTTAAAGATCAAATATTAAATTTATGTGATAAGTCTGTGAAATTTTATTTAAAACGATTAAGAATAGAAATGGCATTATAGTAATAAAGCCTTTATCTGGTGTACAAATGATTTTAAACGAAGCAATAGAAGAAATAGTGGATAATGTAATGGTAGTTTCGGATGAAACAAATGAAGAAAGTGTCAATGAAATGATGGACATTTTAACCTCATCAAAAAATGTCTTTGTCATTGGACAAGGAAGATCTGGTCTTGTTGCAAGGGCTTTTGCAATGCGATTAATGCATTTAGGTATAGGTGTATATGTGGTTGGAGAAACAATAACTCCTGCAATAGATGATGATGATTGTCTTTTGGCAATTTCAGGCTCTGGCGAAACAAGTTACATCATAAGCACCGCAAAAATTGCGAAAATGAGAGATGCTAAGATTGTTGCAGTTACATCATACAGTGAATCTACCCTTGGAAAAATGTCAGACTTGGTTATACACATTAAAGGAAGAACTAAAGTCGATTCCGAAAAGAATTATATTAAAAGGCAGATGGATGGTAAACATTTATCACTTTCACCTTTAGGAACATTGTTTGAAGTATCAACTCTCATATTCTTAGATGCCCTTATAGCTCAACTTATGGATAAAATGGGAAAAACAGAGGATGATTTAAAGAAAAGGCACACTGTCCTGGAATAATCATCCTAATTTTTTTTTATTTAAAAATATTAAAAAGATATTCTTTGAGGGTGTGTATAAATATTAAACCGTTTGCCCCTAACAAATCCTATCATGGTTATCCTGGCTTCATCAGCAACAGAAAATCCCGATGATGTGGGAGCTGCATTGGATGCTATAATTGGTATGCCTACCCTTGCTATTTTTATCAACATGTCTGCGGGCATCCTGCCACTATAAACTATGAAACTTTTTGAGAAATCATATTTTTTAATTGCAGCGGCTCCAATAACCTTATCAACTGCAACATGTCTACTAACATCTTCTATTGCTATGAAATTATTTTCATACACAAGTCCCGCTATATGAGTGCCTCCAGTTTCCTTCCAAACAACTGCTTCCTTTTTTAATCTTGAGAATGCTTCTAATAAATCGTTTTTATTTATAGTGTAATCAGATTTTACTTTTCCAACGAATTCTATTTTAGTTCTCCATCCCCCAAAACAATCAGATCCAACAACCAGCTCTTTTCTTATATCAAAATCAGCTAAATCAATTTCAGCTTTTATATTATTTTCTTCTATCGAAATGTTTGTAATGTTATCTACAGATCCAGTTAAACCTTCACCAAGGAGGTATCCTACTGTAAATTCTCGAAGAGAGTTAGGACTAATTGAAAATCTTCTAGAAAAATTGTCATTGATAGTCATCTCGATTTCTTCATCATTTACAATTGTTTCAATTACTTCGGAAGATTCTCCTTCATATCTAATTGCATTCACTTGTTTAACCATTTCCAACATTATTAATGACTCCTTAATCAAATAAATTGTTATTATTATCTTAAAACCTTTTAATGGTTAAAAAATAGATAATACGATTATATCTACTTCATTAAGCTTTAATCTTCAAGTAGATCGTCGATCCAAGAAATTACTGCTGCAACGTTAGGAAAACCTATTGTACTTGTAAGAAGTAAAATTGATTGGTAAATCTCATCTGAAGATGCTCCAAAATCAATTGCCCTTCTTGCATGACTGTGAACAGCACCTTCAGATCTTATGGCGGCTGATGCAGCAAGTTGTATTAATTGGGAGGTTTTATCATCAATCGGACCTAGTTCCTTTACAACACGTCCAAGATCACCTAAAACATCTCCATATTTCTCATATCTTCTGCCAATACTAACATAGTGTTTTGGTAATTTTTGATTAGAATTTTCATTTGACAAATTAATCATCCTCCAAATTTTTAAACAAAATCTAAATAATAAACTCTAACTATATTCTTGCACTGATCCAATATATTTTTAGAGTAATGAGTTTATAAAAGACTAATAAAAAAAATGTTGGTTTAATATATTTATTTATACTCATAATATTATATTTAGATAAATTTGAAATTAATTGATTCTCAACACATATTTTCAAATGTGTTAATCAGACTTCTTTTGACATATAAACTAAACATAATATTAAAGAAATTTTCAATTATGTAAATTATTTTAAATAAGATAGATTCTGTTTAGATATTATATAATATATAAACTTAAAACAGGAACTTTCGTGAGTGACTTTATCAAATCAATGAGTAATGTCGTAGAAAAAACATTATCGATCGGTTAATCTTATTAAATAGATATCATGATGCAATATAAAGTATGGTTATGAATTTTGTGAAAAGAAATTTAAGAATAAAACATAATTCACTCATTTCTATACTGATTCATCCTTGTATCTTATCTTAAAATTATTCAATTAATTATTAATAAATTCTATCTAACAAATTTTAGGAATAGTAGATGTTTTTTGAATTTAATATTATTTTTAATGAATTTAACTTCGCTTAATAACTTAATTTACTAAAATAAAACTTTGATTTATTCTATTGATTCAGTTACAAAAGTTTAAAACATCATAAATCTACTTTTTTTGAGTTATTGTGTTAATTATTTAAATTCTATATTATTTGCTCAAAACTTAGTTAAAGTTATTTGATAGTTTAAACAGTTACAGTACAACTTTGTTTTTTAATACTGGTCTTTAATATGGGTTTTTTAATAAATGTAGGGCAATTTAATAATTGATAAAGTGTATGGATACATCTAATTTAGGGGTATAGTGTTTTAATTGGGGGTATTTGTTAAAGATAATAACTGAATGGTCTTATCTATAGTTAGTCATATCAATAAGTTCATAGCGTGTTTTAAATCTTTAAAACAGCTCTTTAACAGTGTTTTTTATGAAATTAAACCAAAACCTATTTAAGTGTTATTGGATTGATGCATTAAATAGGTTTGACGTAATTAAATAATTTAATTTATTTGGTTTGTCAAACGGGAGGCGGTATAATTAGACGGAAATTATTTTTATCAGTGCTATTGCTATTTGGATTAGCATTGGTTTTAAATGTGAACACTACAGCAGCAGCAACAACAAACAATACTACAATAACAACTTCAAACAATACAGTAACAACAACTGCGATTACAAACAGTACAGTAAAAGCCACAACTAAAACTGTAGCTAAACCTGAACCTAAGATAACTTCAATAAATCCGGTTGGCAATGCTATTGTTTCGAAAAGTCAGAATATTAAAATTACTTATAACGAAACAATAAAAGCTGGATCTATGTGGATAGTACTTACAAACAGTGCAGGTACTGTTATAAGCACTAAAGATGTTATAAGTGGTAAAACACTTACTATAAAACCTGTTAAGGCTTTAGTTTCGGGTGTTAAATATCTATTGTCAGTACACACCAACAGTATTGAAGATTTGTCTGGAGATGGTACATCAGTATTTTCAACAAGCTTTACAGTATCTCCAATTACACTAGCTCAAATGAAAGATGGAATTACTAGAGCAGAAAAGTTCGATACAACTAACAAGAGACTTCCTAAGTATGTAAGTTACGGTAAAACGAAAATACCTATAGCAGAATTTAAAAAAATCATTGCAACTCAAGGACTGAAAATAGGAGTAACTGGGACTGCAAAGAGTGTAGCAACAGTTGCAAAAACAGTAACAGTAAAAGCAGCAGCTGCAACTCCATCTACAGTAGATGGTTTAACATTAGCTCAGGTTAAGGATGGTCTCACAAGGGCTCAAAGCTTTGCTATTTTAAACGGTCGACTACCAACTTATGTGAGTTATGGATCAAAACATATTCTTATTGCCCAGTTTGAGCAGATTTTGAAATCTGAAGGCTTAAACATAGTTGGAAATGCAAATAGACCCATTTATATTACAAGTGATAATATAACCAACACAGTAGCTGATAATGCTAGAATTAATAGTATTATTGCTGGTTTAAAAGCATTAGGTTTAACAGCATATAACATGGGGTTAGGTCCAAACACACACGACTCAGTACTTACATCTGGAAATTTACCAAGTAATGCTGTAGTAGTAGACTTATACGGTGGTGCTGACGCAGGAGTAATTAAAGAAATGGGTTCAGCATGGTATAAATCTATAAAAGGTGCAAGAACTGTATTTTCAGTCTTTTGGCCACCATCTGCAGATATTACAGGTTTAGCATTTTTACCAAGAGCACATGATGATAACTACGATCCAACATCATTCACAGGTATAGCTAATCCAGCCCAATACTTGCTAGATAACGGTTACGATTACATCCACTCTGGAGTTTTACTTAACGTTATAAATGCAATATTTTACCTAGACAAACTTTAAACAGGAAAAAATACGAAGATTAAGAATATGCGATCTTAATTTTCTCTTAAATTTTTTTTGAAAAAATTGAATTCAGATATAAAAATACTTTTTAAAAAATCATTGAATTATTCGTTAATTTTTTATATAAAGTCTGAGGCTGTTTTGTAAATTTTTTTATTTTTCTTTATCCATTCGTGCCATGAAGGAACATGTTGTTTGTGAACTTATCGAATCTTTCAACTCTCTAGATTAACAACTTGATAATTTTCTTATATGCATCCTCCAATCGTTGTGCTAATGGCCATATCTGACTTAATTTTATTATTCATCCATAATAAAAGGAACTAAAGTATTTTCAACAAAGCTTTTACGCGTTTCATCACCTAATCCTCCGCGCTTTTCAAATAGTAATATCATTACTTTCAATGCATAAGTCATAGCCAATACCGGCACTTGTTCATCATATCCGTTATTTTCAACAATATTTACTAATTTATTGAATAATTCACAAAAGATTTAATCGTAAAACAATACCTAATTGACAGAATAATGTTTTTTAATTCCCCCCACATTCACATTCGTTTGTGAAATTTTCTGGTGATTCTCCAGGTTTTAATTCGTAGCAACCCCCACACTTATCACAGATTAAATAACCCATTTAACTCCCCCAAAAATAATTATTAATGCTATAAAAATTTGACATTCAATAATAATGATAATTTATCCATTAAGCGCCTTATTGTCCAATTTAATAATAGACTTGGCACTGTTTTTTGTTATAAATCTAATTTGTTATTGTATTTTCATAGTGTTGATCATCATGTTTATTCCATTTTGATCTTCATCATAATTGTTGGTATTTAACCAAATATCATATAATGTGCCACCTTTAACAAAAACAACGTCTACACGTCCCGAGCCACCCGTTGGTTCATATTCAATACCGGGCACACCCCCAATTGTAATATCTTTTTTGTTAGCAGCACTAGTTACATCTTGACGTATATTTGCCGCTGCAGCATCCAATGTTGCAGGAATTGCTGGATCTTCAGAAGCATAAGATGTTAAAGAGCCAAGATTATCTATACTACCACTATTTTGAGAAACACTATTAGGAGTTGTAAACGTCCCAGCATCATTAAATGTCCAACTGCTTGGATAATCAAAAGTAAGACCTTGACCAGAAAAAGTTTTATTGTTGGCTGTGGTAGTTGTTTTGTCAGGAGAAAGTAAACCTCCGAATACTATTAATAAAATAAGTCCTACACAACATATTCCTAGGATTCCTATGCCTAATTTTTTGTTTTTACTTTGTTTATTCCACTCATCTTGAATATCTGATTTATCTTTAATTTTTTTAGTTTTTATAGATTCTGATACTATTTCTTTAGATTTTAATTCTCCCCCACACTCACATTGGAAATTGGAAGGTTTTTCACCATGTTCTAATTCGTATTCCTTCCCACATTTTACACACTTAGCAACTACCATCATTATCCCCCCAAAAATGTAACTATATTAAAAAACCCACTTAAAACTCCAAGTTGTTATAATCAACATTTTAATGGCTTTAACAAGTATAGCAAGCCCAATTCCCCCAATTAAACCTGTAGAAAACCTTAATAAATTATTACTCTCACGAAAACCAATTAATTGAGTTGTACCATCAAAAATGTTGGAATAATCATCAAAAATGCTATAATAATTAAAGGAAGTGTATAATCAACAAAATAAAAGTAAACATAAACAAAATAGGAAAATGCACCTATATAGAATCCTGTACACCTAGCACATACTGGAAAATAATGTCCTCGGATATTAAATGTTCTTTCAGGTTTTCGATGGCATATAAATTGAGATAAAGTAGTTAAAGAATGAATTTTTTTTGATTCCATCTTAGAGGAAATCTCGTCCATTTAATACATCACCTAAATTTTAAATGATCTTTAAAATAATATCATATAGCATTTTCATGTACTTTTGAAGAGATAATTCATCAATTAACGGTTTTTTTATAATTGATAATTTTATTAAAGTTTTAAGTATAATCCCAGGCTAGTATAATTCTATAATATTATCATCTATATGTATTTAGACATTCTTTTATTCACAAAACAAATAATTGAATGTGTAAAGTCTAGACCTTATTTTGACATATAAAAACGTAGTTTAGTATTAAAACTAATGAATTAAAAAATTTAGAAATATTAGTATGCAGGCAAAATACTATTTCAAAGTCAATAGTTTCCATAATATAGTTAGTAGTAGTAGATTAGGTCATCAACCAATTTACAAGTTCACTTGACAACGTTTATTACAATAGTTACATGCTTATTTTATTTCAAAGTTCGAAAATCTCTCTACATGAGTATTTTAATTACATTTTCCTGTTAAAAATGTAATTTTATTTATAAGAATAAAAATTGAATTATAAAAATTTTGCTATTAGATTAATATAACAAATTATATCTTTAATATGATTCAACATAAAAAGAAGATTATTATTTAAGATTTATGAAATTATTTTATAAATAGCGTGTCTAAATATGAGCTCCAAGCAAGTGAAATCTGATATTGTTTCTAATCTAGATATTACAACTTTAAGCAGTCAATTAGATGCAATGAATAGATTGCTTAAAATAAGTACACTATTCATTCAGGAAAATAACTGGAGCCAGGTACTTACTAAAATTGTTGAGACTGCAATTGCTATTTCTGGTGCTGATTTTGGAAACATTCAACTTTTGGACGATAAATCATCTCAACTCAAAATTATGGCCCATTACGGATTCCCTAAATGGTGGCTGGACTTCTGGAATGAAGTTCATAAAGGAGAAGGTGTATGTGGAACAGCATTAGAAACGGGTGAACGTGTTATAGTTGAAGATGTTGAGAAGAGCCCTATCTTTATAGGTACACCTGCTCTTGGCATACAGCTCAAAGTAGGAGTGCATGCTGTTCAATCTACACCTATCATAAGTAGAGATGGAAGGCCGTTAGGGATGTTTTCAACACATTTTAAAAACTCACATAGACCTGACGATCGCGAACTTCAACTGTTAGATTTACTCGCAAATCAAGTAGCTGACATTATTGAACGTAAAAAAGCTGAAGAAGAGTTAAAAGAGAGTGAGGACCTGTTTCGCGCTTTTTTGGAGTCCAGTTCAGACGTAGTATATCGTATGAGTCCAGATTGGAGTGAGATGTACCAATTACAAGGACGGAATTTCATTCCCAACACTTTCAACCGGGATGAAACATGGATGGATAAATACATACACCCAAATGATCAGCAATACGTTCAAGAGGCCATTAACAAAGCTATTCATAATAAAAGCATTTTTGAGTTGGAACATCGAGTCCTGCAAGTAGATGGGTCTTTGGGCTGGACATTTTCTCGAGCTATTCCAACACTTGATACAAATGGTGAAATCATTGAATGGTTCGGAACTGCAAAGGATATTACCATGCATAAAAAAGCTGAAGAAGCTCTTAATCAGAGTCAAAAAATGTTGCAGGATATAATTAATGGTTTTCCATCTCCTATTTTTGTCAAAGACATTGAAGGTCGGTTTTTAACAGTAAATAACAAATTAGAAGAATTACTTGGAGTTAAAAATGAAGAATTAAAGGGTAAAACAGATTATGACATCATAACTAAGGAATTAGCGGATTATTATAGGATTAATGATCAGAAAGTGCTTGAAGAAGGAAAGACGATAACTTTTGAAGAAGAAGCAGATTTGATTGATGGACATCATACTTTTATTGCAAACAAATTCCCTATCTATGACAATAACGGTAAACCTTATGGAATAGGTTCTGTTTCCACCGACATTACTGAATTGAAAAAAACTGAAGAAAATTTAAAGGAAAGTGAAGAACGATTACGTCTATCCCAAACCCTAGGCAATGTAGGCATATGGGATTGGAACACAATTACAGATGAACTTCATTTTACCCCCGAACTTGAGCAATTATATGGGTTAACCCCCGGAACAATAAAAACATATCAAGATTGGCGACAGTTAACTCACCCAGACGACATTGAAAAAATTGAAGCCGAAAGAGATAATAAAATTGCAAAAAACCAGCCATTCGATTTAGAATTCCGTATATTTCACAATTCGGGAGAAATCCATTGGTTATCAGCCAAAGGCGGAGGTATTTATGATAACCGAGGCAATGTCCTTCGTGTACTTGGTGTAAACACAGATATCACTGACCGAAAACATGCGGAATTACTTACTCAGAAGCTCTTAGAGAGTGAACAAAAACTTACAGAGGAACTAACAACCTCAAATGAAGAATTACAATCCACAACCCAAGAACTTCAAATATCCAATGAAGAACTTATGCATCAAGGAGATAGATTATTACAAATAAATAAGGTGCTGGAGGAAAGTGAAGAGCGTTTCCATGATCTTGCTGATAATATTCCTAATTTAGCATGGATGGCAGATGCCACAGGTTGGATCTTTTGGTATAATACGCAATGGTTTGATTATACAGGTACAACTTTAGAGGAGATGCAAGGTTGGGGTTGGCAAAAAGTTCATCATCCAGATTATGTAGAGTCTATTACAGAGGAATGGGAATCAAATATCAAAGCGGGAAAACCCTATGATAATATATTCCCATTGAAAGGTAAAGATGGGAACTATCGTTTGTTCCTAACGAGGGTTACTCCAATCAAAGATGAGCAAGGTAAACTTTTAAGATGGTTTGGTACTAATACAGATATTACAGAACTTAAAAAAAGTGAAGAATGTAATCAGAAGCTTTTAGAGAATGAACAACAACTTACAGAAGAACTTCAAACCTCAAACGAAGAATTAAGATGCACTACAGAGGAGCTCCAAATATCTAATGAGAATCTTAGGAAAGTCTTGAAAAACTATGATCAACTTAATCACACCCTTATGGCACTTAGAGATAGTAGTTTTGCGATGATGCATGCTGATGATGAAGATTTTTATTTAGATGAAGTTTGTAGAATTATAATTGAAGACTGTGGTCATTCAATGGTATGGATAGGTTTTACTGAAGAAGAAAGTAAGAAAGTTGTTCCCGTAGCATATTCTGGTTTTGAAGAAGATTATCTTAGAACATTAAATATCACATGTGATGATACAGAACGTGGTCAAGGTCCTACCGGCACTGCTATTCGTACCGGAAAACCTAGTATCTGTGAGAATATGCAGATCGATCCTAAATTCAAACCATGGCGTGAAGAAGCAATAAAACGTGGTTATGCATCGTCAATAGTTCTTCCAATTTTTCTTAATGACCAAGTAATTGGAGCTTTGACCATTTATTCAAAAGAAACAAACCCATTTTCAGAAGAAGAAATAAAACTATTACAAGAACTTGCAGATGATATTTCTTTCGGATTAACAGCTTTAAGATTACGTATTGCCCATACAAAGGCGAAAGAAGCATTACAAGAAAGTCTTTTAGATGTTCAAAGGTCTAACACTGAACTTGAACAATTTGCTTATATAACTTCACATGACCTTAGAGAACCATTACGTATGATAACAAGTTTTTTACAACTATTAGAAAGACGATATCAAGACCAGCTAGATGCAGATGCTAATGAATTTATAGGATATGCTGTCGATGGAGCTAAAAGATTAGATGCAATGATACAAGATATTTTAATTTACTCAAAAATTACCAATAAAGAACGAAACGTAACCCATGTTAACATTAATAACATCCTTGAACAAACTTATTTAAACTTAAAAACATCTATCGACGAGAATGATGCTCAAATAACAAATGATCATTTACCTACACTCAAAGTAGATGAACAATTAATGGTTCAACTTTTCCAGAACCTCATAAGCAACGCCATCAAATATCGGAGGGATGAATCTCCTAAAATTCATATTTCAGCTAAAAAAGAGGATAAACAATGGGTATTCAGTGTTAAAGATAATGGCATAGGAATCTCAGAAAAACATTTAGAAAAAATATTCACCATATTCCAACGACTACATACTAATGAAGAGTATGAAGGAACAGGTATAGGACTTGCAATAGCCCAAAAAATTGTGCACCAGCACAATGGGGAAATATGGGCAGAATCAGAACTAGGAAAAGGAACAACATTCTACTTCACAATCCCTCAAAGCTAACTTACTAATCTACTTCTTAAATTAACGTCACCTGTGAGTAAATAATATAGTAATTTATAATTGTATGAATGAATAAACGCACCTATGAGTAAATGAATTCGTTTATAAGTAAAGTAATATGTAGAATGTTTAGTCTACACAAAATATATCTTGAAATGTGTTAAGTTTAGACCCTATTTTGACATATAAAAAAATAATTTAGTATTAATATTATATTGCAATAATTAGCAACAAATTATAAAATTTAATTCCCCATATTATACCATCTAAAGAATCTGAAATAACTTCTAACGCTATTACCTTCCTTTCTTCTAATGATTTAGTTTCCCTGGCTTTTAATCTTTCATACTTCGTCTAACATCTATACATCTAATTCACCCCATTAATGATAACTTCCTTCTCAGATTCCTTTCCTATCCACATCAGTATCAAACGTCTCAACATATCGCTACATGATACATCCTTCTTTTCATAGAACTTTTTGAATTCTTCCTTTAAATTTTCATCAATCCTAAATGTTGTACTATTCTTCATATTACACCTCGCATTACATTCATCATTACTACTGTAATGCTTTAGAATTATCAAATGAAAATTTTTAATTAAAAAAAAATATTTTTTTTATATTTCTGAATTTTAAATATTTAACATAATACTTAATTCAAATCATTTATTTTCAACGCAGACATCATAATAACGATATGAACGATGAAAGATTGATTTAGTAGTACCAAACTACCAAACTTTGCAATGATGATTATAACAACATGTACAATAAGGGATAGATATGCATGAAGCTGTGAATAGAATTAACGCTTTTTTAATGTATAAAAAGACATTTTTACTGTCTTGGTGCAATTTTAGAGTTATATACTAATTTGTAAAATGAATAAATACAGCTGATATGGAGATATATAGTTTTAGATGACTTTAGTTATTGAAAATAAGAACAGAGTAAGCTTATCCATAATGAGTAATTTAAATAAGTGTTTTGGAGGTCTTAAATAATTAAAAGAGCTCTAAGGATGTCCTTTTTTAGAAAATAAACCAAAGCGTTTATAAGTGATCATGAAATCATTAATTGATAAGGTTTGATCTATTCAAATAATATTTTTTTATTTGATGTATATCAAACAGGGAGGCGGTAAAATTAAGCGAAAATTACTTTTATCAGTGCTATTCATATGCGGATTTGCACTGGTTTTAAATATGAATTTTAGTAGTGCAGCAACAGTCAATCAAACAAATAGTACTGTAAATCCTGTATCTACACCAAATACTGGAAATCTAACAGTTGCAAGTACAATAAAAACTACAACTACACAAACCACTGTAAAAGCAGTTGCAAAAACAACTACAGTAAAAGCAGCAGCTGCAGCTCCATTAGTAGATGGTTTAACAATAGCTCAAGTTAAGGACGGTCTTACAAGAGCACAGAAATTTGTTGTTGCAAACGGTCGACTACCAACTTATGTGAATTATGGATCTAAACATATTTCTATAGCTCAATTTCAAGCAATTTTGAAAGCTGAAGGCTTAAAAATAACTGGAAATGCAAATAGACCCATTTATATTACAAGTGATAATATAAACAACCGCGCAACGGATAATGCTAGAATTAACACTATTATTAAAGGTTTAAGAACATTAGGTTTAACAGCACATAATATGGGATTAGGTCCGAACAAACACGATAAAATACTTACATCTGGAAAATTACCTAATAATGCTGTAATAGTAGACTTATACGGTGGAGCTGATTCCGGACTAATTAAAGAAATGGGTTCTGCATGGTATAAAAAGTTGAAAGGTGTTCGAACTGTATTTTCCGTCTTCTGGCCACCTTCAGCAGATATAAAAGGCTTAGCATTTCTACCAAGAGCACATGATGATAACTACGATCCAGCATCATTCAAAGGATTAGCTAATCCAGCCCACTACTTGTTAAAAAATGGTTATAATTACATCCACTCTGGAAGTATACTCAGCATTATAAACTCAATATTCTACCAAGCCAAAATTTAACAGAAAAAACATGAAGATTAAGAATAAGCGATCTTAATTTTCTCATATATCTTATTTTTAGGATATAAATATGTTCCACATAACCATTGGGATTATCATTCCAAAATAATCAAGGAATAGAGGTAAACTTTTGAAACAATTTTATCTAATTATTATAAGTTTATCGTTGATTGTATTGGTAATACTAGGTATAGGGCCTAATAACATTGTAAATTCCTTTAGAACTGCAAATTTAGAAATGGATCATCGTGGCATTGTTTATCCATCTTCTTTCTGTTAGGTGTTAAATCTATTAGATGGGGATTCATAATAAATAAACCAAAAGAATTTAAAAATATTACATTGTTAAGACAATTGGACTCTTCGCCGGGAATTTCTCACCATTGCGAACAGCAGGTGAAGTAATGAATGCACTCGCTGGTAAAAAACTTAATAAAATAACTTTACACGAAGAACTATCTGCAGGATTAACTGAAAGATTCTTTGATCTACTCATTGTAGGTATATTACTACTTTTATCCGCAATATTAATAGAAAAAATTAGATATTTAGCTATTTTAGGTGCTTCTTTATCGTTAATATGTGTTTTAATAATCTATTTTATTAATTGGAAAGAAGACGCGAGCATCAAAATATATAAAAAGATCCATAGTTACCCTTCCAAAACTCCATATTAATGAGGATATACTTGAAAATATTTATTAAAAATTCACCGAAGGGTTAAAGGGTATGACTGGATATACCAATGCATTCACATCAAGTATAAACTTGAGCTATGTAAGTGTTTTAGCTATGATTTCATGGCTTCTAGAGTGTATAAGACTTTATATAGTACTCTATGCTTTTAATGTTGAAATAAACTTTGTGTCAGTCATAATAATTCTACTCCTTGCAGATATTATAAGTATAGTCTCTTTACTTCCAGGGGGAATAGGATCATTTGAATTGTCTCTTACTGGACTTTTTATTATTTTTGGAGTTCCAAGTGCATTAGCAGGAAGTATAGCTATTACAGATAGATTGGTATCATTTTGGGCTGTCAGTATACTAGGTATAATTTTCAGTTCATATTATGCAAAAGGCATACTCGAAGAAATGAAAAATTTAACCCTAGACCTTGGTATTTTAAAGAAAAAATAGAAATCTATAATAATTAATTACATTTTAAATAATATCCTACTGTAGGAAACACAGGGATAAATATCAACTATGATCATGAATTATCCTGTTTTTTTGTATAAAATACAAAAACCATACAATAAATTTAAATCATAAATTCAATTTTGTAAATGGAGAATTTTAATGAGTAAAAGCTTAAATGAAATTTTATCAACTTTTAATGGGAATAAATCGGAATTAATCCCAATTTTACAGGATATACAATCTAGTATAGGTTATCTACCCGAAGATGCTATTATAGAAGTATCAAAATTTACCCAAGTACCAGAAAGTGAGATATATGGGGTAGCAACATTTTACACACAGTTCCGTTTTTTACCAGTTGGTAAAAAACATATAATGGTTTGCAAGGGAACAGCATGTCATGTTAAAGGAGCCCCTCAAATTATAGAAGGGATAGAAAGGCATCTAGATATAAAAGAGGGAGAAGTTACCTTTGATTTGGAGTACTCTTTGGAATCTGTTGGATGTTTAGGTTGCTGTGCATTGGCTCCTTGTGCAATGATAAATGAGGAAGTAGAATCTAATCTTACATTAAAGGATGTTAAAAAGATATTCTCAAGAATGAAAAATAATTCTAATGATAAAGAAAGTTAAAGATATCAAATCTAATTTTTTTTATACCTATTTATTAAAAATATAAAATCATCAAAAGGTAATAATAAATGAATTTCAACGAATTATTTAAAGAATCTGTGGAAGAGTATGACTCATTAATTTCAGGCGTTATTCCTGTAATATTAGTGGGTTCTGCTACTTGTGGAAAATCTGCTGGAGCCCAAGAAATATCAGCAGCTTTTAAGGCTGAACTGGAAGAACAGAATGTAATGGCTGAAGTCATTGAAGTTGGATGTATAGGTCTCTGTTATTTAGAACCAATAGTTACTATCATTAAAGAAGGAATGCCAGCTATTTTCTATGGGGATGTAACATCTAAACAAGCTAAACAATTGGTAAATGATTATATTATCGATAATAATCCTATGATAGAGTCTGCTTTGGGAACTTTTGGTGATAAACAAGTTGAAGGAATTCCTAATCTTTTTGATATTCCGGTTATGAAACCACAAATTCGTAGGATACTCCGTAACTGTGGATTCATAGACCCTGATAACATCAAACATTATATTGCTATGGATGGGTATAAAGGATTGAACAATGCGCTCGACTTAAAACCTGGAGAAGTTATGGAGAAGATTAAGTTGTCAGGATTGAGGGGTAGAGGCGGAGCAGGTTTTCCTACTTGGATGAAATGGCAGTTTTTTGTTGACTCTAAAGAAGATGAAAACTATCTAATCTGTAATGCTGATGAAGGAGATCCTGGTGCATTTATGAATAGATCACTCTTGGAAAGTGATCCTCATTCTGTTCTTGAAGGGATTGTAATCGCTGCATATGCTATTGGTGCTAAGGAAGGATACATATACTGCAGAGCAGAGTATCCACTTGCTTTAGAAAGATTGAAACATGCGATATCTGAAATGAAGAAACTCGGATTTTTAGGTGAAAATATTTTAGGTTCTGGATTTAATTTTGATATAAAAATAAAAGAAGGTGCAGGAGCATTTGTATGTGGGGAGGAAACGGCTTTAATAGCTTCTATTGAAGGAAAAAGAGGAATGCCGCGTACAAGACCTCCTTTTCCAACAACTTCTGGTCTCTGGGGAAAACCTACGGTTATAAACAATGTGGAAACCATGGCTAGTGTATCATTAATTATGCAAGCAGGGCATGATGCGTTTGTAGAACATGGTACACAGGATAGTAAGGGCACTAAAACATTTTCATTGGTTGGAAATGTAAAAAACACCGGTCTAATAGAAGTTCCTCTAGGAACAACTCTTAAACAAGTTATTAATGAAATTGGTGGAGGAATAATCAATGATGGTATGTTTAAAGCTGTACAAATAGGAGGGCCATCTGGAGGTTGTATACCTGAATCCTACTTGGATACCAAGATCGATTATGATTCTTTGACAATGGCAGGAGCTATAATGGGTTCTGGAGGATTGGTTGTAATGGATCAGAACAGTTGTATGGTTGATGTTGCTCATTATTTCTTGGAATTTATTCAGAATGAATCATGCGGTAAATGTGTGCCATGTAGACTCGGCACCAAACAAATGCTAGACATTTTAACAGATATAACTACTGGAAAAGGTAAAGCTGGAGATATAGAACTTCTTTTAGAGTTGGCTGGTGGAGTTAAAGATGGATCACTCTGTGGACTTGGACAAACATCTCCAAATCCAATATTAACTACAATTAAATATTTTAAAGATGAATACAATGCACATATCAATGAAAAAAGATGTCCTGCATTACTATGCAATGAACTGATAAATTACCAAGTTATTGATGAGAAGTGTAAAGGATGTATGCTCTGTTTTAGATCATGCCCTGTAGGGGCAATATCAGGTAGTAAAAAAGAAGTGCACAGCATTAATATCGATAAGTGCATAAAATGTGGTACATGTATTGAACTCTGTTCTGGTATGTACAATGCAATTGAACGGGTGCATAAATACTAATTATTTTAATTACAAGAATTAAGATAATTAAATTAACATTTATCCGTAAAATAAGGCTCTCTATTTCCAATTGCTTTTAAAAATACTTTTTTCAGTTTTTCATCTGAAAATCCCATGCGCATAGGTTCTATAAGATCTAATAAATTGTCATTTCTAAGCAGGCATGGTTTTATCTTCCCATCTGGTGTTATTCTAAGTCGAGTGCAGTTTTTACAAAACTCTGTGTTGTCCATTGGTCTGACAATTTCGATCTCCCCACCATTAACAAAATATTTTTTTCTATCTTGCATGAACCTACGAGTTTTCACACGATTTGATATTTTAGTCAATTCATCTTCCAGTTCACTCATATCATAGTGATATTCATCAAAAAATTCCGATTCTTGACAGTTTTCAGTCTTTAAAAGTTCTATAAGCTGCAATATTGCGCCTGTATCTTTACAAAACTGGAACATATGCCATATTTCACTGTCATTAATCCCTTTCATAACTACCATGTTAACTTTAACAGGATTTAATCCAGCTTTAACCGCCCTTTCAATACCCTTCTTTGCAAGTTCCATATAATCTCGTTTAGTTATTTGTTTATATGTCTCAGGATTCAACGTGTCAAAGCTCACATTAACACGTGTAAGCCCGGCATTATAGAGTTGTTCTGCATATTTGCCTAGAAGGACCCCATTAGTTGTTAGTGATATGTCACGGAAACCAACTGATGATATTTTAGACACAATATCTACTATATCATCACGTATTAATGGTTCTCCTCCTGAAAGTCTTATCTTTTCTATTCCAATTTCCTTTGCTACCTTCACTATTCTTTGCATTTCATTGGATGTCATTTCATAGTTCTGAGGAACTATGCCATCATGATGGCAGTAAAAACATTTCACATTGCAACGGTTAGTAATTGAAATTCTCAGGGAGATTAAAGGCCTTTCAAATTTGTCCTTTACTTTTTCTTCGATTTTAATGTGTGTCATGGTCATCTCTTATTAAAAGTTCAATCTTCTCGAAATCACTGGCTCCGAATTCATCAGTTTTGAGTGATTTAACCATCCCTAGAATAGTTTCCTTTACAAAACTCCGTACAAACGGATTTAGAGGTATCATTTGGTTGTCAATCTTCAATAAAACTTCATCTGATTCAGATTTACAAATGGATGCACTATTATTTCCTCTGATCTTTTGGTTCACAAAGTCATTACAATTATCAAAACCACATTTTTTACAGTTAAGATATTTAATCATACCGAAACTTCTTTCAGATATTAAATCCACCAATGATTTTAATTCATTTGACTCCATTTCAAAAACATTTACGTTTGCAATTGTAAACTCATCTTTAAAATCAGATGTAGATATTTTAGCATATTTAGAAGTTTTAAATCCCTCTAAAACTACAAAATCAAGGTTTTTAATAAATTCCATCATGCTTAAAACATTTTCTAACTCCATACCTCCATTCATGGTGAAGAATGTTTCCTTGCCCGTTCCTGCTACTATGGTGGCCCCTGCCTTCTTATGTTTTCCAGTATCTCTATCAGACATGTCAAAGCTGTGGTGAGAATATTTTATTGTTCCAACTTCAAATCCTCTTTCTACTAGTTCTCCGACGATTTTAGTAACTAAAGTAGTTTTTCCTGTATTTTTTGTCCCGACAACTGCTATGATCTTCATGTTACACCCTTTGAATACAATAATCTTAAACATAGATATTAGATACTTCTTTAGATTTTCTAGATATTACTTAAATATATATGATGTTAGGATATATTTGATTGTAGAATACTCATTTTTTTATGATTGTATTTATAAATTATTTGAAAAATTTAGGACCTATCAAGATTATCAACCTGATTAATATGAATGAAAATCAAATTACGCTCAAAATAGACGGTTTAAAGGTTAATGCAGAAGAAGGTAGCACAATCCTTGAAACTGCTCTTTCTAACAATATTTACATACCAAACCTATGTTATTACCCGGATTTAAAACCATGGGGATCATGTAGACTTTGTATGGTCGAAAATGATGATGGTCGCCTTGTAACAGCATGCGAAACCTTAGTACAAGATGGAATGAATATAATAACAGAAAATGACAGGATAAATAGAGTACGTAAACTTTCTGCTGAACTTTTAATTGCTAATCATGAAGTTGACTGTTTAACCTGCAGAAAAAATGATGATTGTAAACTTCAAGAGGTATCATCTTACCTTGGAATTAACAGGGAAGATCTAGGAAGTTTAAGACGTCAAATCAACAATATTTCCATGGATGATTCAAACCCTTTCTTTGACCGAGATCTTAAAAAATGTATACTTTGTGGGGTTTGCGTAAGAACATGTAACGAACTTCTAGGGGTTAAAGCCATTGATTTTGGTTTCAGGGGATACGATACCAAAATAACCACATTTGGTGATAGGTCTATTGTAAACTCTAACTGTGTTTCCTGCGGGGAATGTGTAGTGGCATGTCCCGTTGGTGCTTTAGTGCCTAAAGAACCTGTAAAACCTGCAAGAGAAGTTAAAACTGTTTGTCCCTTCTGTGGTGTAGGATGTAATATTTATCTAGGAATCCGGGGTAATCAAGTAATCAATGCAAGAGGTGATGCTGAAAATTCAATCAACAAGGGTAATCTTTGTGTTAAAGGCAGATATGGATTTAAATTCATAAATCACCCTAATAGATTAACAAAGCCATTAATTAAACGTAATAATATATTTGAAGAGGTTGAATGGGATGAAGCATTGGATTATGTTGCACACAAACTCTCAAAAATTAAATCAGAGAAATTTGCCGCTATATCTTCTGCACGTTGCACTAATGAAGATAATTATGCTGTTCAAAAATTTACAAGGGTTGTTATGGGCACTAACAATGTTGATAACTGTGCACGATCGTGTCATGCACCATCAGTAGCAGGTTTAGCAAAAATATTCGGTAGTGGTGCAATGAGCAACTCTATTGATGAAATTAAAGATTCAGCATGTTTATTTGTAATAGGGACTAATCCAACAGCAAGTTATCCAGTAATTGGTCTTCGAATAGTTGAAGCTGTAAAAAACGGTGCAAAACTCATAGTAGCCGATCCAAGGAATATAGATATTTGCAAACATGCAGATATTGTTTTAAACCAGATTCCTGGTACAGATGTGGCTCTTTTAATGGGAATGATGAAGATTATAGTTGATGATGAGCTTATTGACGAAAAATTCATTGAAGAACGATGTGAAAATTATAACGAATTCAAAGAATCTCTTAAAGAATACGATCTAAGAACAGTAAAGGCTATAACTGGAGTTAATAAAGAATTAATTGTAAAAGCCGCAAGGATGTATGGTTCCACAAAGCCAGCTTCTATTCTCTATTCTTTAGGTATAACCGAGCATACTCATGGAACTGAAAATGTTTTTGCATTAGGTAACCTAGCACTCTTAACAGGAAATATGGGGAAACCATCAACTGGTGTTAATCCTATAAGGGGACAAAATAATGTTCAGGGAGCATGTGATATGGGATGTTTGCCTGATGTATTTCCAGGCTACCAGAAACTGGAAGATCCAGAGGCTATCCACAGATTTGAAGAAGCATACAAAGTTAAACTTAACAATTCCAATGGGTTAATGTTTCCAGAGATGCTTGAAGTTGCCCGTATTGGAAATATTAAGGCAATGTACATTGTAGGCGAAAATCCTGTAACTAGTGAACCCAATACTGAAAATATTAAAAAATCTTTAAAAAATCTTGATTTCCTAATTGTCCAGGATATATTCATGAGTGAGACAGCCATGATGGCGGATGTGGTTTTACCAGGATGCAGTTTTGCTGAAAAGGATGGAACATTTACAAATTCAGAACGCAGGGTTCAGAGAGTTAGAAAAGCAATAGAACCTGTTGGAGAATCTAGGCCAGACTGGCTTATAACTTGTCAAATAGCTCAAAAAATGGGTGCAGAAGGATTTGAATTCAATGATGCAAGCGAGATATACAATGAAATAGCTGAAGTTGCACCTATTTTTGGAGGTATAAACTACAATCGAATTAATGAAGAGGGTATCCAATGGCCTTGTATCGATGAAAAGGATAAAGGCACACCCATCCTACACACCCAGACATTTAAAACCGAAAGCGGAAAGGGGCGGTTCATACCCCTTAAATACAGGCCATCAGCAGAACTTCCTGACAAAGAATATCCATTAATACTCACTACTGGCCGAAGTATTTATCATTACCAGACTAGTACCATGACTGGGGCTGTCGAAGGACTTAAAACATTATATGGTGAGGATTATATTGATATGTGTCAAGAAGATGCTTCAAGCATCGGTGTTAAAGATAATGAAAAGGTTAAAGTTATATCTAGAAGAGGAGAAATTGAACCTAAAGTCAGGATCACCGAAAGTTGCTTAACTGGAGTTGTTTTTATGACATTCCATTTCAGTGAATCAGCAACAAACATCTTAACAAACTCAGCACTGGATCCAATATCTAAAACTCCTGAGTTCAAGGTTTGTGCAGTAAGAGTGGAGAAAATATAGTGAATATAGCTCAATAATTTCTAATAAAAATTAATTTTTAACTTATTTTACAAATCTTATTTAAAAAATGAAATAAAATTCAACAAACTTTAAGAGAGCTGTATTTCAAGATACTACATTCTTCTCCTTTTTTAATCTTCCCAACACCTTCCTCAACAATAATATAACAGTTAGACATTAAAACAGACTTATTTATCCCAGCTTTTGTTCTTATGGGATAAACAACACCATCATCCTCTTTAAAGTCTGCTCGTATAACATTATATTTGTCTGGTGACGATCTTACATTTTCACCTGCAATGGCAGTGATCATATTAATTTCTTTATTAATATTTTGTAATTTCAAAATGAAATTTCTTACAAACATATCATACTGGACGGCCACAGCCACAGGATAACCTGACAGCATGAAAACAGGTGTTTCATTTATAATTCCAAATCCAAATGGTTTGCCAGGTTTCATTGAAACACCATGGACTGGAACTTCTCCAAGTTCTTCAATTATTCCTACTATCAAATCTCCTTTGCTTATGGCGGTTCCACCAGTTGTTATAACAGCATCATATTTTTTTACAGCTTCAGTAACACTATCCCTAAGTTTTTCCCTGTTATCTTGACATTGTTCAATATATGAAACTGCCTTCGAATCTTTAATAACTCCATTCAAAGCATACTTATTAGAATTAATAATCATACCGGGCTTAATATCAATTGAAGGTTCAACTAATTCATTTCCCGTAATTATAACTCCTATTTGTGGTTTTTTATAGACGGCTATTTCTTTATATCCTGCAGATGCTATAACTGAAAGGTGGTGGGGTCCAAGAATTTGGCCTTCTGATAGAATTACCTCACCTTTTTTAAGATCTTCTCCCAAGAGTGCTACATCGTTGTTGTAACTTACTGGAGATACAACTTTTATTTTTCCTTTAGAACTTTCTACATCTTCTTCCATAATAATTGCATCAGCACCTGAAGGCATCTGAGCACCTGTAGCTATTTGTATTGCTTCACCGAATTTTAGATGATGGTTTGATATGCTTCCTGCACCCACCTCGTCTATTACTTTCAGATATTTTGGGTTTGATTCTGATGCGGTGGATACATCATTGGCAATTACCGCATAACCATCCATGGCAGATCTATTGAATGGTGGCACATCTATCATAACCATTATTTCTTGAGCAAGTACTCTGGAATTTCCATCATAAAGATCAATTATTTCTGTTTCAACTGCAATTTTAATATCATCAATTAATTTGCGTGTTTTTTGTACGTTTAATATATTAGAATGATACATGGATACACCGTCCCAATTTTTTCAATATTAATGAAAATTAAGTGAAATTTATGTTAATTATTATTAAATCTATTAAAATAATTTTGTAAATTTTTTTAAAAATAGAATTTAATGTATTTCTAACTTAAAACTGGAAATATTCAGTAAAGTTCAAGATAAATTAATCAAATGTGAAACCTTAAATATTCCTTTTTAATTCATAATAAACTAAAAATTATCATTATTTAATAAATTACTACCCAAAAAATATCTATTTTATAGATTTAAACCAATTTAATCCATTTATAATACTTTAAATAGCTTTAAAATATATTCATCATGTGCGATTACAACACTTCAATATATAAATTTTGTGTTTTGATATTAGTAGCAATTTATATATTATACTAAAAGAAATGTGTATTCAACACACATGGTGTCCACATGCCGAAACATATAGTATCAGGATTGAAATATTTAACAGCAGTAGAACTCATTAGAGAGGGATATAGTCAAAAAGAAGTTGCTAAAATTTTAGAAATGGATAGATCAACAGTTTCACACTATTTAAATGGTCGTAATTTATCATGGAATTCTATTGAAATTGCAAAGAAAATTACAGAGGTTTGTCCAAAAGACTTTTTAATATTGGCCTATGCCCTAATGCAAGATAAGGCAAGGATTGTAGTTAAAACTTGTTCAGTCAGAGATTACAAAGGAATAATAAAGGAATCTTGTATTGGTTGTGGACTTTGTGCAGATATTTGTCTCATGAAAGCCATTGTGTTGAATGATCTCAAGGCACAAATAGATTCAGATTGGTGCTGTGGGTGTCTTATATGTGGTGAATCTTGTCCCACAAATTCAATAGAAATTTTGGAGGTAAAAAATGATTTCTAACACGAAAGAAGTCAAAGCTCTAGACTTTGAAATATCAAGGTCAGCAGAAGAAAAGAGAGAGCTTCTTTACAAAGACGATATTTGCATAGGCTGCGGCATATGTGAAAAAACTTGTCCTGTAGATGCTATAGAACTTGGCTCAATAGGTGCAATTGTAAGAACAGGCGCTGACGTGCCCAAAATAGTATGCGATGAAGATAAATGTGTACTTTGCGGTATGTGCAGTGTGGTATGTCCTGTAGATGCTTTAGAATTTAAAATTGATGATGAATCCATCAAAGACATGGATGAATATCCTCAACTAATAAACTCAGCTGAAATAAATGATGATACTTGTATATATTGCAAAGCATGTGAAACAGCATGTCCTAGAGATTCTATTACCATAGCAAGAGATCTACCTGATAGATCTAAACTGGTAACAGGAGAAATTGAAATCGATAAGGAAACATGCATTGACTGCGGAATTTGTGAAGAGATGTGTCCAGCAGACGCTATTACCATGGAACACAAACTACCAACACCAGACGATCCAACTGTGTCTTCTGACATAATAGTTGACAAAGATAAATGTGTTTACTGTCTCATATGTAAAAAATCATGTCCTGTTAGCGCAATAAAGGCTGCATGCAGAACTTGTTCATATGGGGAATACGATTTAAATCCAGAAGATTATAAGACCACTGGAAGTTCATTTATTGATCATGAGACCTGTGTTAAATGTGGATGGTGCCAGGAAATATGTCCTGTAGATGCAGCAACTGTAGTAAAAACATTTGACGGCGAATTATCTATTGATCAAGATACATGTCAGGCATGTGGTGCTTGTGTAGATATCTGTCCATGTAATGTTTTATCATTCCCAGAATCCACTAAAGCTGGTAAAAGGCCTGAAAAGGTCATGTCAGATGAAAATTACTGTATATATTGTGGTGCATGTGAAAGCGTATGCCCTGTAAAAGCTATTGATGTTAAAAGAACAGGTATTAAGCACACACCAACGAAGTCAAAATCATGGGAGAAACAGATTGAATCTCTTAAAACTTAGATTTGAGGCGATATTATGGAGATGGAATTAAAAGTAAATCAAGATAACTGTCTTGGATGCGGAGTATGTGTTGTTGCATGCCCTGTAAATGCATCCATAAGCAATGAAGTAGCAGGCGGCCATGGATCTAAAACCACAGAAACGATCATGATGGTTGAAAACGGTTTTATTAAGCTGTTCAGCCCTGAAAAATGCACAAAATGTGGAACTTGCCAGTTGTTCTGTCCTACAGATGCAATATGGCTGGAGTGAGGTGTTTTAATGACTTATGTAGACAAACCCACTGTTTCAAATGTGGTAAAATTTGATGATCCAAATGTGAAAAAAGTTCAGAAAATAAAAGTAATGCTCAACACTGGAACTGATATTTACCAGGGAGCCTGTAAAAAGAGGGGTTCAACCCTTAAAGATGAATACAGGAAAGTTGCAGGAATTGCATACATGGACCCAAAGGACATGGCCCGACTCGGAGTAGCAAACTGGGAAAGTGTACTAGTAAAGTCTGATTGGGGAGAAGTAGTCGTTTACGCAGCCCACTCAAGGGACGCACCACACGAAGAAATGATCTTCATACCAAAAGGACCATGGGCAAATGTGATTGTTAGTCCAGAAACTTACTGCTGTAACGACCCAACTTACAAAGGAATTGAAGCAACAGTAGAAAAATCAGATAAAGAAGTTCTTTTAATGGCTGATCTAATGAGGTCAGTTTACAGGAAATACACCAAAAACGAAAAGAATGTGGACGAGCTTCCTTCTCTTGGAGAAATGCCAGTTTACAGGAAAAAATAAGGAGGTAATAATATGGCATACGAAGAACCCATTACTGATTACGATCACATTGTAGAAAATTGTACATGTGCATTTTGTGGAAGTAACTGTGATGATTTAGATTTTCTGGTTAAGGGAAACCATGTAGTCGGTGTAAGACATGCTTGCAGATTAGGTGCAAGTAAGATCATGGAAGACGAGGACCAAAGATTAAAAGTTCCAATGATGAGGGATGAAAACGGTGAACTCCAAGAAGTTGACTGGGACACAGCACTCGATGCAGCAGCAGAACTTATAGCAAACTCTGTAAGACCATTATTCTACGGTTGGAGTGAAACATCCATAGAATGTATGAAAAAGGGATTAAAACTTACAGAATATGTAGGGGCAGTTATAGATAACCAAGCTACAATTTGTCACGGGCCAACTGTACAAGCTGTGCAGAATGTAGGATATCCTCTCATGACACTCGGAGAAGTTAAAAACAGAGCAGATATGGTTGTTTACACAGGAAGTAACCCAATGAATGCTCATCCAAGACACCTTGCAAGATATTCTGTGTTCCCACGAGGATGGTTCAGACAGAGAGGAAGATTTGACAGAACCCTAGTTACATGGGATCCAAAGTTCTCAGATACAGCAAAGATGTCTGATATATGGGTACCATTCGAAGAAAATGGAGATTACGGATTTTGTAATGCAATAAGGGCTGTTTTAAAGGGTAAAGAACTTAAAGAAGATGTAATTTCTGGAATACCTAAACAGGACATCATTGATCTAACTGAATCCATGAAAAATGTTGAATTCGGGGCTCTCTTCTTTGGACTAGGACTAACTCATACGCTATCCAAACAAAGGAACATAGATATAGCTATACAACTTGTTCAGGATCTTAACGCCTACACTAAATGGGTTCTCCTCCCAATGAGGGGCCACTTCAATGTAAATGGATTTAACATTTACATGGCCTATGAAATGGGATTCCCTTATGGTGTTGATTTTTGCAGAGGATACCCACGTTATATGATTGGAGAAACAACTACTGTGGATCTTCTTAACAGAAAAGAACCAGACGTATTTTTAGTAATAGCTGCAGATCCAGGTGCTCATTTCCCTGGAGGGGCAAACATGCACCTTGCAAACATACCAGTTATTCAAATAGACATACACTGGGGACCATCAACTGAACTTGCAGATATAGTTCTTCCTGGAACATTCATAGGTGTTGAAACAGCAGGAACAAGCTATAGAATGGATTCAGTTCCAATTCATATGAAAAGTGCTATAGATCCACCTGAAACTTGCAGAGAAGATGAATGGATCGTAAATGAACTATATGAACGAGTTAAAAAGATTAAAGAAGAGGCAAAATAGGTGATCTCATGGAATATATATTAAAGAATGGAATAGTATATGATCCAACTCATAATGTTACTGGTGATAGGAAAGATGTGATGATCAAGGATGGAAAAATCGTTGATAATGTTTCTTCCGATGCCAAAGTACTTGATGTAACAGATAAATTGGTTATGGCTGCAGGAGTAGATGTTCACGCCCATATTGCAGGTCCAAAACTATGTGTTGGAAGACTTTACAGGCCAGAAGACAGTAGGGCTGGAGTAGTACCTAAGACTGATATTACAAGGGCAGAAACAGGATTTTCAATTCCAAGTTGTTCAGCAACAGGATACAGATACTCTCGAATGGGTTACGGAACTGTAACTGAAGCAGCAGTACCACCACTAGAAGCAAAACACACTCATGAAGAGATAATGGCCATACCAAACATAGATGTTTCACCATTAGCACTCTTCGGAAACAACTGGTTTGTACTACAATTCGTAAAAAAGAACGACCTCGAGGGTCTTGCAGCATTTGTGTCTGCATGGCTTAAATTAAGTAAATGTTACGGTATGAAAGTTGTTAATCCATGTGGAAGTGAAGCATGGGGCTGGGGAATGAACGTACACGGAATTGATGATCCTGCACCACACTGGGATGTAACAGGTGGGGAAGTAGTAAGGGCATTAACACAAGTGAATGAAATGTTAGGATTACCACATTCCATGCATGTCCACCCTAACGATCTTGGACATCCAGGAAACTATCCAACCACAATTGGTACACTCGATGCTGTTAAAGATGTAAAGAAAAATCCTAACGTTATTAGGGATCAGACCATACACTGCACTCATCTTCAGTTTCACTGTTACGGTGGAACAAGTTGGAGAGATGCAAAGTCTGGTGCAGCACCAGTTGCAGATTACATAAACAAAAATAAACATGTTACATGTGATGTTGGACAAGTAACATTTGATGAAACAACCACCATGACTGCAGATGCACCTATGGAATATGATCTGTATAAATTAAGTGGATTAAAATGGGCTAATAAGGATATTGAACTTGAAACAGCATCAGGACTAATTCCTATTATCTACTCTCCAAAAGCTCCAGTTAATGCATTACAATGGGCAATAGGTTTAGAATTGTTCTTATTGATAAATGACCCATGGCAAGTAGTTCTTACTACAGACAGTCCTAATGCAGGTCCTTTCATAAGATACCCTAGAATCATGTCATGGTTAATGAGCAGCGACAGAAGAACAGAAATGCTCGAAAATGAGGTACATAAATGGGCAACTAAACGAACTGATCTTGCTTCGCTTGACAGGGTTTATGATTGGAGTGATATAGCTACAGTTACAAGATCTGCACCTGCTAAGATATTAGGTCTTGAACAGAGAGGACACCTTGGTGTTGGAGCAAATGCTGATGTAGCAGTCTACGACATTGAACCTGAAAATTTTGACGCGACCAAAGCATCAAATGCCTCAGTTATAGAGGATGTAATGGGCAGAGCTGCTTATACGATTAAAGATGGTGAAATTGTAGTTAAAGATGGTAAGATCGTAAAAGTAGTACCGAGTCGGCACATGTGGACAAATGTCACTGGATTTGAAGAGCAAGAGAAAAAGGTGCTTGAAGATATCATGCCAATGTTCAACAGGTATTACACAGTTAAGTTCGAGAACTACAAAGTATTTGATCACTACATAGATCCTGCAATCGAATTTAAAATTGACGCAGGTAAATAAGGGGTGTTTAGATTGAAAACAATAACATTAACTTTAAAGAAGTTTTCCAGTATAGCCCTGGAATTTGAAGAACTTATACCAGATACCGTATATAATTGGAGTAAAGAAGATTTTGAAAACTATCAGGTACCTATAGGTAATACCCGATTCCCTTTAACTAATTACTTCGATATAGAAGTTGAAGGAGATGCAGAAGGTCCTGAAGATGTCAAAATGATACTTGACGGTGACATGAGCAGAGTTAAATACATAGGATACAGAATGACAGCCGGAGAAATAATTGTAAACGGTGATGCAGATCTACAAGCTGGCGCAGAAATGATTGGTGGTTCATTAAAAATAAACGGGAACGCAGAAAGCTACGTCGGTAGGGAAATGAGAGGCGGAAGCATTGAAGTCATGGGAAACGTCAGAGAATACTGTGGTACCTCATACATCGGTGAATGGAGAGGAATGAGTGGCGGAGTCATTAAGGTTCATGGAAATGCAGGTAAACAACTTGCAGACTGTATGTCAGGTGGAGAAATATATATTGGTGGTAGCTGTGACATACTCGCAGGTATCCACATGACAAAGGGATACATTGAAATTGGTGGAGATGTCACCCGATGGCCTGGTGGACAAATGAAAAATGGTACCATTGTTATCAAAGGAAAGCTGAGCAGCCTTCTTGAGGGTTTCGAAAACGAAGGAATTTTTGTTGATCCTGATATCGAAGGAAAACAGCTCACTGGTAAATACATTAAATATAAGGGTGACATTGGAGTTAACGGAAAGGGAAGTTTGTGGTTAAACGCAGAGAAAAATAGGAACTTATTATAAGTCCTATTTTTTTTACTTCTTTATTTTCTATTTTTTTTTGTATTGTTTAATAATTCTAAATTTTAAACTTATTTATGCTTTAAAACCCAAATCTTAATAGGTGAATCTTATGGAAAAAGAAATTAATTTAAATGCTGAAGCAGCTATTGAGTATGTAAAAAGTAATGTTAAAAATTATGATGTACTCGAAATATCATACAACAGAGTTTTTGTTCCCGGTGAAGTTTTAGATGTAAGTGCTGTAGAAACTAATGGCATTAAAAGTCTCAGACTTCTTATTAAGATGAATGGCAAAACTATAAAACAAACTGTAGAAATGGATCTTGTAGAAATGAAAGATGATCTTGTGGAAATAAGACACATTACCGATGAAGAATCTACAGTACTAGTGATTGAGGAGGACTAGGTGGTTTTAATGATTAAAACAATTAAAATGGATTGTGATGAAGCCATAGATTATGTGAGAAATAATGTAAAGGAATATGATGATCTTGAACTGTCATACAATCGTGTTTTTACTCCCGGAGAAGTTATAGGTATTCATACTGAAGAGCCATCTGGTGCACCGGCTTGCAAATTAATGGTACAAGTATCCTCAGATATTGGCACAACTGTGGATGTGGACTTGCAAGAGATAAAAGATGATCTTGTAGAAGTTAAACATACACCTCAAGGTAGCGATAATACAATTATAATAATAATTGAGAAGTGCGATACTGAAATTTAAATTTTTTACAATTTTTTTAATGAATTATTTTAGATCTTTACAAATAATAATTCCATTTGATATTTGTAATTTTTTTTAGCTGGATTCTCCCATTGAAAGAAATTTTCTTTGATAAAATAATATTCTATGATATATGATCTAGCAAAAGTTGGCAATATCATAAGGATATATTGATACATCTATCCTAAAAGAATTATAAATTAGTTGTTCCTGATGTAAGTTGATTATTTAAATGTTAGATACAATTATTTTGTATATGGACCTAATGTATAATGATAGGTGTGAGCATCAACTTTTTTAAATACAATCATTTTAAATCAGAATTGTTCATGGAATTTTTCTTATTGACATCTTCTTCTAGCATAATTATAAAGACACAACTAAACAATATGGAGTTTTTATAATAATATAGGACTTAAAACAAATTTACAGCAGTTGCTTTGAAATATATATAAATTTCTTTTCCTATATTTAACTCTAGATCCGAAAATGACTTACGAGTCAAAACAAGTATTAATTGTTCTCCAACATCTACTGTTAATTTTATTATAGTTCCTAAATCATATATTTCTTTAATATATCCCTTGAAAACGTTCCTGGCACTTGTTACAATATTCTCATTAGATAGAGTAATGTCTTCTGGTCTTATTGTTAAGTGAACATCTCCTATTTTCTTTTGGGAAGATTCTATCTTTATATTACCTGTATCTACAATTGTAAGGCCATCAATTCCCTCTTTTGCAATACCATTAATAATATTCTCAGAGCCCACAAAATCTGCAACGAATTTATCTTTCGGATGTCTGAAAATTTCATCAGTTGTTCCCACTTGGGAAATTTTACCTTTTTTCAATATTGCAATACGATCTGCAAGTTGCAATGCTTCATCAAAATTATGTGTTACTTGGATGATTGTGATATCAAATTTTTTATGAATTCTCCTAAATTCTTGGATTAATTCTTCTCTAGTTTTCCTATCTAATGCACTTAAAGGTTCATCCATAAGCAGAACTTTAGGATGTATTATCAAAGCACGAGCTAATGCAGTTCTCTGTTGTTCTCCTCCACTTAATGTTCTGGGTAAACGATCAGATAACTCTGAAATACCAAAAAGATTCATTAGTTCTTCAACTTCAATCTTTATTTGTTGTTTTTCTTTTTTCCTTAAAGTTAATCCAAAGGCAATATTTTCAAACACAGTTTTATGTGGGAAGAGCATATAATTTTGATATACAAAGCCTACACCTCTTTTTTCTGGGGGAAGATACGTAACATTTGTATTGTTCATATATACTTTTCCAGAATCAGGTGACCACATTCCTGCAATTAACTCTAAAAGCATTGTTTTACCAGATCCGCTTGGACCTAAAAAAACAAAATATTCATTGTCATTGATTTCTAAGCTTATATTATCTATTTTAAACTTTTTCCAATCTTTTGAAAGATTTTCAATTTTTATCATAGGTCCTCCATCCTCTCATTAATACTCTGACCAATATAAAAATTGCTAAGCATATTGATATAAGAATCACAGCTACGGGAGTAGCGTTATCTAATCCATAATTCACAAATTTTTGATAAATTAATGTTGGTGCAACTAGTGGATAATATGCTAAAATTATTACGGCACCAAATTCACTTACAGACCTAGCCCAACACATCACAGATCCTACAACAATGCTACGCAATGCTAGAGGTAAACTTATGGAATAAAATGTTCTTAAAGTTCCCGCACCAAGAGTCCTAGCAACCTTTTCCATTCGAGGATCTATACTTTCAAAACCTTCTCTAGAAGAATTAACAACAAATGAAGAACTTACAAAAAGCATTGCTATTACAATTCCAGGGATTGCATCTGTAAATGTTAATCCTAACTTACTTAATGGTGCCCCAATTATCCCGTTGGAAGTAAAAACTAACAAAAGTGCTATACCAACCACAGTATGTGGGATTACTATAGGTACATCAATAATTGATTCTATAAACCCCTTTCCTTTGAAATCATGTCTTGCGAGAATATATGCTAATGGTACACCAAATAAAAGGGCTATTACCGTTGCAAACAAAGCTGAGTATACACTAACGAATATTGATGAAATTACTTGACTATCCTGCAGATTTGATATGATAGAACCCGCATCGGAGGAAGTGATCAAATTAATTATAGGAATAAAAATGAAAAGAACCAAAAAAGATCCCATAATCGCGAAAAAGATAGTTGTATAATCCAGTTTTCTCATTTTAAACTTCCAAATAATAATTAATAATTTTATTGTAAATAAACTCTTTTTTACTTCCATATTATTTTTTTGGTTATTATGTTGATTTTAATAATTTTTATTTCTTAAACAACTAACTAAATAAAAGAGTATCCGAATTAGAACAATATTATAAAATTATAACCTAAAAAAATGGGAGAAATATATCTCCAATTTTATTTAGGAATTTGTTACATATGGTTGTAGTGTACTTGGTATGTTAGTAGATTTGTTTGTTGCTATCGCTGGTGTTATAACTTCCTGAAAACTGTTATTGATTATTTGGGTACCTGTAGGGCTTATGAGAAGCTGCAAGAATTCTGTTGCAAGCTGTTTTTCAGGTGCGTTGTTCAATACGGTGATACCGTATATTATAGGTGTTAATGTTATTGTAGTGCTATTAGTTGAACCACTGGCTTGTACAAGTGCAATTTTATTGTAATCTGTATCGTAGGATGTGTTTGAGATTTTTAATTCATCCGGAAGTGTTACGTATGATAAATTCTGTTGTGCTGCTAAACTTTTGTATGTTATCACATAATCGATCGAGCCAGTCTGTAATAAAGGCATTAGCTGTGATGCATCAGGTCTTATAGTGACATTAACACTTGGATTTTCATTTTCTGGTACAGTGATAATGTATCCAGTTCCATTCGCCGTTGATGTTATGGCGGAATTTTTTTCAATTAAATTACTAAATATTGTACTATTATTATAATAAGTATTTGCTAATTGCATCATCATTACTGCACGATATCCTGCAGGATCAGAGTTTGGATCGCTGAAACCGAATTTAACGCCGGGTGTACTTAATATTTGATACCAATTATTGCTGTTTATTTGGGTGCTGTTTTTGCTTTTATTGGTGTAAGCTATTACCATCTCGTTACGAGCATACTGTAAATTATAACTGGTGTATTTAGGTATTAATTGATTGTCTATGAGACCATAATCTGCTGAAACAACTATGTCTGGAGTCTTATTAAGGCTAGTGACTTGTTTAATAGCAGCACTACTGCCCATATATTCTATATTTACCTTTGTGTTAGGGTGTTCGGATTCGAATTTTGTTGCTGTGGCGTTCAATTGTGTAGCAAGACTATCAGCTGCAACTATTGTTACAGTACCCCCATTTTGTGAGTTGTTATATATACTATAGCCATATACTCCTACTCCGATAATAATGATTATCGCTATAACTGCAATAATTATTTTTTTATCCATTTTATGCCTCCTATATTAATATTCATTTTTCAATAGGCATATATATTCACTTCGTAGATAAATAATTTTTGTCTAAATATTGTATTAATCAGTTTTATTTTCATTTACAATTCATTCAATTATCGTGTGATGAATAAATTTATGAAATTTTCAATGGTTTGTATTATAGTTCTTAAAATAATTCTTTTTCAGTTTTTAGATTAGGTAATGAATTTATAAAGATATGATATCAAAAATTAGATAGATAATATCTAAATTTGGATATTAAGACAAGAAAGAGTGGAATAATAATTGATATTCTAAAAAATGTTATATTTTTATATAGGAACTTTTCTAATGAAAAAAAAATATCTCTATTTATCTTAAAAAAAATTAGATATAATTTAAGCATTTTTGATTATTATATCTTGACCATTGCGATAGCTGCTGCTTTAAATCCTATATAAATATCTTTACCTAATGTTAGATCAAGTTGTTCCCGTGCATATTCAGTTACATCTACAAAAAGAGTAATATCACCTATTTTTACATTTAAACGTACAAGATGATCTTTAAGTTCCATTCCAATAATTTTTCCACCAAAAATATTCCGTACACTTGATTCTTGAGGTTCGAGCATCACAAATATGTCTTCTGGACTTATTAAAACTAAAACACGGTCACCTATTCTAAAATTACCTCTAAGTGGAAGAATGACATTTTCATTATTTAATTTTATGTTTGCTATCTTATTTTTTTCATCAATATGTAAAATGTTACTTTCAATTTCATTTACATCATCATGCATATTCAAAATACTTTCTACTTTCCTATATTCTTTTAAAATTAACTTTCCACTACTTGTAAGCTTACTTTCACCGCCTCCACCTTTACCTCCTCGTTGAGTTGATACCATGCTCCTATTACTTTCCCTTTCAAGTTCTTCAATATATTTGAGAGCACTACGATAAGGGATATTCCCTTTTTTAGAGGCTTTCATTATAGAACCACATTCATCAATATATTCTAACAACTTGAATTTTTTATTATTCAATAATATGATCTTATCATCAAATTTCAATCTGTATTGTGGTCCATCTTTTATTTTATCCATTTTAGACCTCCTAGAATATTTTAGTGATATCAAACATTATATAATTATCATTAAATTAATTATATTAAGACTTATTTTTTTATATCTAACTAAATATTCAATTTAACTAATTTAAGAGTTATCAGATAATTTTGAATTATTTCTATATAACTTATTGTTTTATTCTAAAAATATAAGTTTCCACAAATTGTAAAATATTAATAAATATGACTTAATCTAATATTAATATTAAAACCAATTAGGATCGTTTCCAATGAACTTTATAATCCTAATCCCCCTAAAATTCATTTGGTATGATAAAATGGGTTCATCATATTATTTTTGTTAAATATTAGAACTAAAAAAGAAATAAAAAAAAGTTGACTATTTTCCAGTAGTCAAACCAGATAACGTGTTTTGCCAGGATTTAGAACGTATATTGTTTAAGTTCATTTTTGTACGTTTAATTTGTATTCCCTTTTGTGGACAAACATTTGCACAGGCACCGCAGAGGATACAAAATCTTGGATCAATCTCTGATCGTCCTTCTGTTATACTTACAGCATTGCATGGACATACATCTTGACAAGCATGGCAAGAATCTCCTTTGCATACCATTTCTTCATCTAATACAACTTCCCCTTCAAATGGTTTGGTAACCTTAGCTGCATCAACTGGGCATATCTCCTCACACCAACCACAGTTCACACATGAATCAGGGTTTAGAATAATATTTCCACTTGTTTTGAATTTTTCAGAATCTAATTTCGTATCCTGATATGCACATGAACTACAGACAGCTTTTATTGCATCTGTTGGGCAGGCACGTTTACATACCAGGCAGTAAACACATTTGTCTTCATCTACTACTGTTTCGTAAGTTTCACGGCCGGTATGTTTAACTGTAATGGCATCTCCAGGGCATAATTCCTCACAGATCTTACAGTTGATACATTTATCTTGATCAACTTCTATTTCTCCTAGAACTAGATCTTCCCTTTTAGGTAACGTTCTTGCAACTTTTATTGCATCTTGTGGACATGCTGTTTCACAAGCTTTACAATGTACACAAGCTTCTGTGTCAATTTTGGCATCTTTATCCCATTTTGGGTAATTGTCCATTTCTTTGATGTTTCTATTGTCTATCTTAAATTCAAGGGCATCAACTGGACAGGCACTTGCACAAAGTCCACATAAACAACAACTATTTTTATTGATGTTGATGTAATCCATATCTACAAGTCCACGTGCTATTGGAAGTATTGGACCATTTTTAATGGATTTTGTAGGACATATACTAGTACATATTCCACAACCAATACATTTTTCATTATTGTGGGTTAGAGAACGATTTTCATCCCCTTCCCTTGTTATTGACTTCATTTTATCTCCTCTGTCATTGTAGTGCACAAATTTAATCTACCTTAGATATTGCTTGGTTGGGACAATTCATGATACATAACTCGCAATCGTTGCAATTTTCAGATATAATAACTACATCTCCATCTTCTTCAATAAGGGCATCTTCTTCGCATAATTTTATGCAGAGCCCTTCACCGGGGCAGTTTTCTATCTTTCCACATTTCTCTGTATCTATAATTACTGGCATAAATCTCACCTCTAAAATTTATTAAATTTTTATGTATAATATCCAATTCTACGATAAGTACATATAAACATATCGTTTTCATTCTGTTTATAAGTTTGAAAGAAATCATGAGCTTTTCTCGTTAATTCAAAAAATTACTTAAAGATATGCATCTTAATAATCAAATCATAAAAAAAACAAAGAATATATTATTTATAAAAGTATTAGTCTTTCCCAACCATTATTTCTGTGGATTTTATTATTGCTGAAACTGTGTCACCTTTTTTGAGGTCAAGTTTTTCAACGGATTCTTTGGTGATTATTGCTGTGATAAGCTCAGGTGATTCAATTTTAATTTTAATATTTGCCATTACAGCTCCAACTTCAACATTTTCAATTTTACCTTCAAAAACATTTCTTGCGCTAATCTTCATAATAATTTCACCTCAGTTTTTACTACAACTATTATATATGTATTAGTTTAAAAAATTATCTTATGTCCAAACGGGCTTTTCGATTTAATAAATTACTAAATTAGGTGAAAAACATGACATTGATAGAATTTAAATCTATAGGAACAATTCATAGTCCATTTAAAAATCTTGAAGGAATGCCAATACAACCGATTGGAGCCAGAGGAATAAAAGGCCAAATACAGTTAAATAATGAATATAAAGATGGTTTAAAAGATCTTGAAGGGTTTTCCCATATTATACTTATTTATCATTTACATTTGTCCAGAGGTCATGCTCTCCAAGTTAAACCATTTCTTGATAATCAAAAACATGGAATTTTTGCCACTAGAGCTCCAAAACGGCCAAATCCCATAGGTGTTTCTGTTGTACAACTAGATAAAATTGATGGATCAACAGTATATGTTTCAAATGTAGATATTGTTGACGGGACTCCGTTACTTGATATAAAACCATACATTCCACACTTTGATAAACACGAAGATGATGAAATAACAATTGGATGGTTTGAAGATAAATATCAAGATGCTGTAGACAAAAAATCTGACAGACGTTTTTTAAGAGAGGATTAGAAAAATAAGATACAAAAAGAGAGAAAGAGGAAGAATATAATAAATTGTTGAAAAAAGTGGATGTCAATAATATCTACTTAAATTCTTCCATTTCAGATACATTTGTCATGTTTTCCACAGCTTTGGGTTCAACATCCATACCATGTTCTTTTAAAGCAGCAATAGGATTTAAACCTCCAGGGGCGACAATTCCAACATGGTATCTTTCAACTTTAGCGTTATAAACTAATTCACTCGGTTTTCCAATCTTTAAAATTGAAAAACCAGCGTCTTGAACTTCTTCTAGAACATCTACTGCAGCAGGTCTTGCTATATATGGGATCTCTCTTAAACTCGCCAATACTCGCCCACCACTTTTAATAGCATCTGAAACAGAAGTCATATCCTTTGCAATATATATTTCATGGGGATCTAATGAAGATCCACTGTATGCAGTAAGTTCTATGAACCGGGGTTGTTTACTATCAGTTTCTAGAATTCCTCCATATTGGGGAGTTGTGGACACACCATTTTTAACTAGGATGCCATCGAGGGTTAGACTGCATACAGTTGCTATCCCAGTTTTATTTGGTTCTTTCCCCGGAATAATTTTGAAATATTTACTGGTACAGTACTGTGGACCCCTTTTCATTACATCCTCAAAAATATCAATTGCATCGTCAAGTTCTTCAGTTTTTACATAGGAAATATTTGTGATAACATTTCCTTGATGTGTTTCTATATCAAAATCAACTTGATATATCAGATTCCAGGCCTTTGAGAGTAAAAACTTAACCTTATCAGGTATTTCCGGTCCTGTGGTTTTAATTATGGGTTTAGGTTTAACCAAACTTTGCATTTCACTAAATTCTATAGTATTCTCTGCTAACTTGATATTAACATCAAAACCAGCTTCTTTAGCAGCGCATAATGGGGCTATACCTCCAATAACTGCTATTCCAACCATATTATCATCAATTGGTATTCCAAGTACGGATTCTCCTTCATTGCCTATTTTGAGTAATCCTGTTATTCCTATCTTTTGAAGATTGTTGAATATTTTTACAGCATTTTCTCGAGCTGTTTTAGGTATGAGGCGGAAATTAGCAGGAATGGATCCATTTCCATTTTCTATTACTTCCAATATTGATGTCATATTTTTATCTGTGAACGCTTCAAGAGGAGTCATTGAAGTTTTTTTGTATGATATAAGTTCTGTGAACCTAGTAGGTACATAATCCTCGACTTTTACTATTCCACCATACTTAGGTATTACAGGAATTCCCTCACGGAGAAGCATCCCATCGATAGTTGTTCCGCACACTGTATCTAGTCTAATTTCGTTCCCTACCTCTGGGGCGGGATCTAAAAATTTTACATATGGACTGACTGCTATACCTTTTTTAAAGACCGATTTGAGTATTTCCATGATATTTTTTTCGTTAACGAATGATGAAGTATTCACAATGACCTTTCCAGTTCCATCTGAAGGATTCAATGTGGTTTGATATATCATATCCTCAAACTTTGAAAAAATGAAATCTACTTGATCATAAATAAGACCTTTTTCCAGCTCTTTATGACCTTTATCAGTTATTTGCCTTCCTGCATAACCAATACGTTCTGTAAACCCTTTTTCATCTAGGATTCGCATATGATATCTTACTGCCCTCTCTCCGAGGTCATAACCCTTTTTTTTAAGTTCTTCTGCAATCGTTTTTGCACCGAGCACTTCTTCTCGATCAGCAAGAATTCGCAGAATCTCCATCATTTTACGATCGGTCTCTTGTGGCATTTATTCACCAGATAAGTTTAATTCCCTATTACCTATTATGGTTAAATATGATTAATTTTTTATGTTTAGTTATTGTACTAATTATTTTAAAAACTTATCATAATAATTTTTTTAAGAAATCCTGTTCTAATTTAGGATTTAAAAATAAAAAAAAGAAATTTAGGAAGTATTTAAATCATCAAGTATCTATTAACTTCGTATGGGAATACTTGTATCCTGTAATCGTCCCATTCTTTTTTCTTGATGTCCATGAATTGGTTATAAACATGGTCGCCAAGTGATGATTTAACAATTTGGTCATTTTCAAGGGCGTGATATGCTTCCCATAGGCTTGATGGTAGTGTTTCAATTCCTTTGTTTGCAAGTCCTGCTGCATCCAGTTTAAATACATCTATATCTGTTGCTGCTCCGGGATCGACCTTGTTATTGATACCGTCCATTCCAGCATCCAACATAGCTGCAAATGCAAGGTATGGATTACATGAGGGATCAGGGCATCTGAATTCTACTCTAGTACCATTTCCACGTGATGCAGGAATTCTAACAAGTGTAGATCTGTTTTGAAGTCCGTATGCTATGTAACAAGGTGCTTCATATCCTGGGACAAGTCTTTTATAAGAGTTGACAGTAGGAGCAACAATTGCAGAAAGTGCTTTTGAGTGTTTTAGTAGACCGCCAATAAAGTATCGGGCTTCTTGAGATAGTTGATCTTGAGTATCTGGGTCAAAAAAGATATTTTTCCCATTTTTGAAGAGGCTCTGATGTACGTGCATACCGCTACCGTTTACACCGAAGAATGGTTTAGGCATAAATGTAACCATATAGCCGAGATTGTCAACTATGGCTTTAATAGCCTGCTTAAATGTTATAACAGCGTCTGCTGTTTTCATTGCGTTGTCAAATTTGAAATCTATTTCATGTTGACCTGGACCAACCTCGTGATGGCTTACTTCAACATCAAAATGAAGTTCTTCTAATCCTAATACAAGTTCTCTTCTTACATCTGTCCCCTGATCAACAGGTTCTACATCAAAATAGACTCCATCGTCGTGTGGGATTATGTTACCATTTTCATCTTCACCTATAATGAAAAATTCAGGTTCAGGGCCTACGTTGTATTCATATCCAAGTTTTTCAACCTTTTCAAGTGATTTTTTGAGAACATGTCGTGGATCTCCTTCGAATGGAGTTCCGTCAGGCCAGAATATGTCACATATGAATCTGCTAACACCTTTCTCCTCTGGCCTCCATGGCAGAGTTGAAAAAGTATCAGGGTCTGGTTTTATTACCAAGTCACTTTCATTGATGTCTACGAATCCTTCTATTGATGAACCATCGAATAATAATCCATCTTTAAGTATATCTTCAATGTCTCCGGGTTTAGCCAGTGGAACTGCCATATTTTTAGGGGTTCCGTGTATGTCAACAAACTGCAACCTTACAAATTTTGTGTCGCATGCTTCGATGTCTCGAATAACCTTTTCTATTTTATCTTGCATAGATCTAATACCTCCATAAAATACATGATCTTTATACCGGAAAGTAGTTTCCTTTTACTGGTATATAAATGTTTTGAAGCACAACTGATGATCATTTATCAAGATTATTGGATAAATCTCTTATAAATAATGAATTAAGAAATAAGTAATTGATAAATCTATAAAAACTACTTATAACAGTTAATTATCTGAAATTATTAATAAATATGTAAGTCCAAAGGATTCTATTAAAATTCTACTACTGAAAATGGGTTTTTTTTCATAAGATCAAAAACCAATACTTCAGGTGAGGTTATTATATTTCCTCGCCCTGTTAAAATTTTAACAATCTCAAAAGCTTGTAGACAACCTACAATATTTGGAATAGGACCTATAACTGGTGGAGTTGCTTTTGTTAATTTATTTAAATCCCTTAATACTTTTTCGCTTAGATCATGACCTAATGATGATAATTTGAATAATTCTTCATAGTTAGGTGTTTCTGATGTGAAAGTAGTTACTTGACCCATTGTACCGTGAATTGCACCATGTACAAATGGTATTCTATGTTTTAATGCACTTCTACTCGTTATGATCCTGGCTTTTAGATTGTCGAGGGCATCAACAACTACTGTACTGTTCCCGATAATCTCATCCACATTTACTTCGTTTAATTCTGTATTGAAGGTTTCTACTTCCACAAAAGGGTTAATTGAACTGATTATTTCCTTGGTAACCTCTGTTTTTGACTGCCCGACTCGATCCATACTACTCATTAACTGTCTATTAATATTTGAAACATCAAATTTGTCTTTATCAACGATTTTAAGATGATCTACACCCATCCGTGTTAACATCTCAATGACAGCGCCACCTATTCCTCCACAACCAATAACCGTTATTTCAGAGTTTTTAACTTTTAACTGCTCTTTCTTATTGAGAATTTCCTTTTGACGATTTATTATTTCCCAATAAGTTGTTTCGTCATATTTTTTTGACATTTTATTTACCTTTAATTTGAATAAGAGAACACCAAATTTGGTTTTATTGGTAATATAATATTTTGAACATTAATATAATATAGATATAGACATTCGGATCCAATTTTAATGAACATTTAGAATTTTTTGTTTTGACTTTTCAAAAGTAAAAATAATTAAAAATAAAAATATTTAAAGTTTCTGAGATACATTGTGGAGGCCTTAAAATTATTGTGAAGTGCCGGGGGCGGGATTCGAACCCGCGGCCTCACGGTATCCCAGGAAAAAGTCAGAGCACGTGCTTAATACCCTATGAGCCGTGCGCTCTAACCAGCTGAGCCACCCCGGCATGGCTTATATGCTGTTAGGCATCATGTCACTTAAACCTTTCTATGGATAAAATTCGTATCTTATTTCGTTTAAATAATTGATGCAAAAAATCTTTTAATTTGAAACCTATAGTTATATAGATGCATATATTATTAGAAGTTTTTCAATAATAATATTGATTAAATGTGAAATCTAATAGATTATAAATGATTAACAGTTGATGATTTTGGTGATAATATGGATGAACATGTAATTGAAGCCCTTGGAAAAACAAGGGTCAGGGTAAAAAATGGTAAGGTTGTCGAGGTTGGTGAACCTAAAATTGATTATTGTCCAATATTCGATAAGTATAGAGGAATTAAAAAGTTTACACCCGAAACTGTTAAAGAAAACATAGAGTTTCGAATGAAAGACTTTGGAATGTGTACTAAGGATAGAACAGTGAGAATGAAGGATTTTTTATCCTTTGGAGTTTCAGAAATATTGAGTACCCTTATTACAGAGGGAGAAATTGATTGTGTTGTTAGTGTTTGTGAGGGTTGTGGAACGGTAATATTAACAGATCCTGAAATTATTCAGGGTACTGGTGGTCGTGTTTCAGGACTTCTATGCACATCCCCATATGGAAATATTATTGATGAAATGGGACGAGAAAATGTTCTTGATCCAGAAAATGCTTTAATAGACCAGATAAAAGGAACATATAAAGCAATTGAAATGGGGTACAAAAAAATAGCAGTCACAATTGTTGTTGCAGAAGATGCAAAAAAACTCAGGGAAATGGAGAAGGATGATATTAAGATATTTATTTTCGCAGCACATGTAACTCAAATTTCAAGGGAGAATGCAAAAACCATATTTGATAATGCTGATGTTGTAACTGGCTGTGCATCGAAATATATAAGAGAGATAGGAAGTGAAGAAGGTTGTTTCAGGGCAGGAGATTCTATTCCCATATATGGTGTTACAGAATCGGGTAAAAAATTCCTTAAAATGCGAATAGATAAAATAGGTGGTTTGAAGGAGAAAAAGGATCCAAAATTGCCTAATCCATTAATATAAAAAGAGGGTTATTTTTGCAAGTTGTCAATTTAAATACCTGCAAGTGCCCTTATTAAACTGCTTTGGGTAATAAGACCTATTAAAATTCCGTTATCTACTACCGGTATTCTCTGATACCCTTTATCTGCCATTATTTTGGTAATGTCTAATATTGGTGTACTTCTCTCAGCAACCATGAGATCTTTGCTCATCAAGTCGTCTACTTTAAGTCCGAGTGCCTCACCACCAGCTAAGAGTATATCTCGATGTGTTATTATGCCAACAAGCTTTCCTTTGTCTACAACAGGTAATCCTCCAACGTTACAGCGCATCATTTTTAATTTTGCTGCTGCAACCACGTCATTACGTGATGTTACATATAAATCTTTGATCATAATGTCCTCTGCAACGAGCTTGTTTATCATATTGATACATTATCTTTCCCAATATTTAAATATTTATTTTCTAAAAAATTAAACCTATTCTGATCAAATATGCTACATATAATGAGATATTTTAAAAAAAGGTAATATATTGAGATTTAAACGGGAAATTGGGAATTCAACTTGTTAATTTAATAAAAGAAAGATTAACTTGGGATATAATTTATTTAAAATAATTTGTTATGATTTAAACTGGATGTATAAATTCTTTTATTATCATAAATATTGGAATAAATAGATAAAGGAATTTGAGTATATCATTAACTATATTAACACAAATTTATTACCCTATTTAATTGTATTTATGTCTAGAATAATATATATTAATGTTTTAAAATTATTGAATTTTGAATATATTCCATTTATATGAGGTATCAAAAGTGACCCAGATGAAAGAAGCCCTAAGGGGCAATATAACAGATGAAATTAAATCAGTAGCTGAAACAGAAGGTATTGATGTCCACAAAATTATTAAAGGTTTAGCAAATGGTCGAATAGTTATTCCTAAAAATATTAATGGTAAAAGCAGACCTGTGGGTATTGGTAAATGTCTGAAAACTAAGATCAACGCCAACATAGGATCTTCTTCAGAGCTTGAGAAAGTTGAATGGGAAGTTGAAAAGGCCAAAGTAGCCGTGAAGTATGGTGCAGATACTATAATGGATTTAAGTACCGGTCCAGAATATGAAAGGGTATTGAAAGCTATTATGGAAACTGTCAATGTTCCAATAGGGACAGTACCAATTTATGAAGCAGGTATCACAGCTTCAAATACTAAGGGTGCAGTCGTAAATATGGATGGGGATGATATGCTCCGTGCAATTGAAAATCAAGCAAAGGCAGGGGTAGATTTTGTAACTGTCCACTGTGGCATTACAATGGATCTTATTAATAAAGTAAAGAATTCTAACAGGATAATGGGCATAGTAAGTAGGGGAGGATCCTTTTTAGCTGCATGGATACTAAAACACCAGGAAGAAAATCCCTTATTCAAAAATTATGATTACATACTCGAAATTGCAGAGGAATATGATGTCACACTAAGTTTAGGCGATGGTCTTAGACCGGGATGTTTACATGATGCATCTGATGTACCTCAAATTCAGGAACTTGTTACTTTGGGTGAATTAGTTGTTAAGGCAAGGGATAAAGGAGTTCAAGTTATGGTTGAAGGGCCTGGTCACGTTCCAATAAACCAGATAAAGGCCAATATTGATATCCAGAAAACCATCTGTAAAGATGCTCCTTTTTATGTTTTAGGTCCTCTTGTGACTGATCTTGCACCAGGTTATGATCATATTACTTCTGCGATTGGAGGGGCAATTGCAGCGGCATCCGGTGCTGATTTCCTTTGTTATGTTACACCAGCTGAACACCTTGCAATACCAAACATTGATGATGTTAAAGAAGGTGTAATAGCTTCAAAAATTGCAGCAGAAGCAGGCGATATTGCTAAGGGTGTGAATGGTGCATGGGAACGTGAAGTTGAAATGGCTATCGCTAGAAAGAATTTTGACTGGCAAAAACAGTTCGAACTTGCATTTGACCAAGAAAAACCAGTTAAGTGTAGAGAGCGTAAACATGTCTCAGAGCAAGATATGTGTACTATGTGCGGCGAATTTTGTGCACTTAGACTTGTAAGGGACAATATCTAAATATTTACTTTTAATAAAAATTTCCAATTTTTTTATTAAACATATAACTAGTTTGTAACATGCCAAACTATTTATATTGTTTCATACAACAATAATTTAAAATACATAAACTTGGGAAAATCAAAAAAATATTTTAAAATAAGCAGGAGTAAATCTCATGAAAGCAGAAAAATTAAATCAAAAATGTCCTGAATGTGGATGTACCGATAAGGATATATCAAGAAAAAGAGACACAGGAACCAATGATGAAGCATTCTACATACCACATATTCCTCAAGGAACAATAGGAGTTATACGTTGCAGTCAATGTGGACATCTATTCGAATATTGTACCAATGAAGAGTGTCTTGTTGATATTAAAAAAATTAGTTTAGACAAGAAAAAATAAATTTTTTCAATATTCATTAATAATTATTTTAAAATCCATATTCTCAAATTTTAAACAAGAAAATGATGTTTTAAACTTTTTTAATTCATTTCAAACTGTTTAAAAAAAATTATTAAATACCAGATTGTACATAACATGAGAACATTGAAAAAAATTTTTGCTCAGGGAGGGTGAGAGTTATGGTAATGCAGCACGTAGAAGGTCAAGATAAAGGTAAATTAGTTCTTTTTGCATTAAGCACATGTGGATGGTGTAAAAAAACTAGGGCATTAATAGAAGATATTGGTGCAAGTTATGATTATGTATATGTAGATCTCGAGAAGGGTAAAGAAAGGGAAGAAGTTATTGAAATGGTTAAAAAATGGAATCCACAAGTATCATTCCCAACTCTAGTCATTAATGATGAAAAAACTATAGTAGGTTTCAAAGAGGATGAAATAAGGGAGGAAATTGGATGAGCGACTTTGATGAGCCCACAGCCACCGAAGTCGATACATACTACTTGAAGGTAAAAAAAGATGCAGAATCTTCCGGATATCATCTAAGTCCTGATACAGAGTTTACTAAAGAACTTTTAAAAAGTATATTAATTAATATGGAACGTTATGGGTATGGAGCATGTCCCTGCAGACTCGCTTCAGGAGATAAGCAGGATGATCTGGATTTAATATGCCCTTGTGATTACCGTGATCCTGACCTTGTGGATTACGATGCATGTTATTGTGGATTGTACATCTCAGGCGAAATTTTAAGTGGTGAGAAAAAATTACAGCCAATACCTGAGAGGAGACCATCACCGGATGAAAGGGAGAAAATGAAGGTTAATATGGGATTTAAAATTTCAAACGAACTTTCAAAACCAGTATGGCGTTGTAAAGTTTGCGGATATTTATGTGCAAGGGATAAACCTCCAGAAATTTGTCCAATATGTAAGGTTTCAGGTGACAGATTTGAGAAGTTCATATAGGAGTTATTTTTTATTTTTTTGTAGATTATCACCTTATTATTACTATTGAAAATTGAATATATTTTTTTTTATTTATTAATACTCATGATTCTAATTAATATTTTATTTTTTTTAGTTCCTTAAAAACTTGAAATTTTAGTTAAACCATCCAGAACAAAAACTATTAAATTCTAACTTGTTAAGAATATATTATAGAACTAAGATTGGGTTTAAATAATAAAATTATATTTGTATTTAGTTATTCGGTAACTAGAATTTAATATCAAATTTATTAGTTTCATTAAAATTTAAGGGTTGGTAAGAATTATGAGTGTTTCAGAAGTTGGAATGAGTTATAGTAAAATGGTAGATGTTTACGAGGCATTAGATTCTACTACTAAAAGGCTGGAAAAGACTTCCATTCTAGCGAAATTTTTTAGTGATATAGGTGAAAAAAATCCTAAATTACTTCCAGTAGTTACATTATTATCATTAGGCAGAGTATTTCCTACTTGGAGTGAGGAAGAGCTTGGAATAGGGACTAAAACCCTTATGAAGGCTATAGCTTATGTGGTTGGAGTTAAACCACAAGATGTTGAGGATATGCAGAGAGATGCGGGTGATATAGGTCAGGCTGCTGAGAATCTCTTCAGGAAAAAGAAGCAGGCAACATTATTTACAAGATCATTGACGATAGAGAAAGTTCACAGCAATCTGATCAAGATTGCAACTATATCTGGTAGTAAAGCACAGTCAAAGAAGCTGGAAATACTCAGGGAACTTTTATCGTCCTCTTCACCTATTGATGCAAAATATATTACACGTACTGTTATAGAAGAGCTTCGGGTAGGTGTTGGTGAAGGAACTATTAGAGATGCTCTTGCACAAGCCTTTGGAGTCGAAAAGTCTGTTGTTGAGAGAGCACATATGCTTACAAATGATTTAGGTTTAGTAGCCGAAGTTTCTAAAGAAGAAGGGACTGTAGGACTTAAAAATCTCACTTTAAATCCGGGAAAACCTGTGAAACCAATGCTTGCTCAGCTTTCTCCCGGTATATCTATAAGCATCTTGGAAATGGGTTGGGCATTATGTGAAACTAAATATGATGGGATTAGGGTTCAAATTCATAGATTAGGTAACGAAGTTAATATTTTTACTAGAAGGCTTGAGAACATCAGTAAAGCAGTTCCAGAAATAGTTGAATATATTAGAAAATCCCTGCCAGCTGAAAATTTCATTGTTGAAGGAGAGATAATAGTAACTCGTGATGGAAAACCCATATCATTTCAATACATCCTTCAAAGAGTCAGAAGAAAGTATGATATAGAAAGAATGAGGGAAGAAGTACCACTCAAACTATTCCTCTTCGATGTTCTTTATTATAATGGGTCTTTAATAGATTCTCCCTTTGAGAAAAGAAGAGAAGTTCTAGAATCTTTAGTAACGATTAGTGATAAGATACAGCTCAGCACACAAGTAAAAGTCACCCCTGATTCATTACAAGATGCTGAAAATCTTTTTAATGAATCTATTAAAGGTGGAAATGAGGGTATAATGATAAAGGATCCACATGCTCCATATATGCCAGGTATAAGAGGTAAAAAAATGTTAAAATTGAAGGCAGAGCCTGAAACATTGGACCTTGTAGTGGTTGGTGGAAGTTATGGCCGAGGTAAAAGGGCCCATTTAATTGGTTCATATTTATTAGCTGCCAAGGATGAAAATAATGAACTCAAAACATTGGCATATGCAGCAACAGGACTTGATGATAAAACTCTTTTAGAACTTCATAATCTGGTAGAACCTATAATCATTAGTAAAAATGGAAGACAAGTAGAAATTGCCCCACATATTATCCTCGAAATAGCTTACAGTGAAATAGTTAAGAGTCCTGAATATGAAAGTGGTTATTCTCTACGTTTCCCAGTGGTTAAGAGAATACGCGATGATCTAAGTATTGAAGACATAGATACAGTTGAAAGGATTAACTCAATGTTTAAGGGCAATTAAAACAAAAAAACCCAATTTTTTTTATATTTCCTATTCTCTTTTTTTAACTACTAAAATCTCAATAGTATTAATTTTTATAAGATTGTTATTATAAATATTAAACAAAACATTCTAACTTTTTAAGAAAGTGGTGAAATTATGGAAGATCGCTACATATTAAAAATAGTATTTATTGTTTCAATTTTCGGAATAATTGCTATGACTATCTTTTCAGGACTAATATTCTTGGCGATATCTATTTTCTATATTCTGATATATTAATCTCATCATTAGTAATACAATATCATAAGCAACTCGGGATCCACTGAGGTAAGATACAGATATCATTTGGAGTCATGATTAATGGATATACTCATACTCAAACACGCATGGATATATTACAAAATTGATGTATTAAATTGAGAATTAGTATTATTTCAAACTAATTATTATCTTAGGATTATTATCTCTGGGCTTACAAAAAAATTAAGAAAATAAATAAAAATAGAATAAAAATAAGAAATTAACCATAAAAAACAAAAACAAACCTCAAAATAGCTTACAAAAAAAATTTAATTAGAAATTAAAATACAAAAATCAAGTAAATAGAAATTCTCCTCTATTATTAGAATTACTATCTTTATTGTTAAAAAAATATGATAGATTTAAGTAATTTTGTATAAATACTAATTTAGGAGGTATTAACAATGCATTTAAATTTTAAGGCTATTGGTATAGGATTTGTTGTCTCAGCTGTTTTAGCATCGGTTTTAGGAGATTTAGGTTATATTTTGGGAGGATTGGTTGTAGGCTATTTAATTACTGATGATTATTTTGATGGAGCTATAAATGGTGCAATTTCAGCTGGATTGGCAGGATTATTGGTTGCATTATACATTGCGTTCATATTAAGTAGAATATTAGGTGTTTACACTGGTTCCTATACCTCTAGCGGAACATCTGCAATAATGTATGTAACTTTAATTTATGCTGCCATTCAAGCCATTATAATTGGTCTTGTATTAGGAGGGATTGGTGGTGCTGCAGGTATATTTGTATATGAACAATTAGAAATGAGAAATATGCAAAAATTAGGTGTTACATCTAATAGATGGCAATGGATATCTAGTTTGCGTTAAATGTAATACGTATTATAAATTAGAACCTGGAGAATCACCAGGAGATTTCACAAACGAATGTGAATGTGGAGGGAAATTTAAATTTTTTAAAAACATTGATTGGCTTAATAATTAATAAATGTAAAATTTTGTCATTAATCTTTTTTTCAATCATTAACTATCGAATCATCAATAGAATATTCTGAATATTAAAAAAAATTACTTTAGAAAATTTCTATAATCCTTTTCGATTTGTTTTAATTATTTGGGAATAAAAATTCAATTAAAATTTTAGTAATGGCTCTTTCAGAATTACTTATTGTATATCTATACAATATTACAGAGAATTTATCAACCGACCCCTATGAATCTGAAAGTATTGTGCCAGGAAAATCAATAGATATAATTTGCCCTAAATAAATGGGCCATAGCTTACAGTTAAGTAATGTTATAGCTATGGTGGATAATAATAAAAAATTATTATTTTAAAAACCATTGTTTAAATGGATTAGAAGTAGTAATGAATCCACGATATTTACTCATGAACTACAAAAAACTAGTTTAAATTTTTATAATAAAATAAATAAAGTATTTACACGAATGAAGGAGATTAAATGAAAAAAGATATCAATAAATCAACTGAAATGGTACCAAAAGTGTTTGAATTTAATTATGGGCCTTGTTTAAGTTTAAACGGTTTCTCATTGAAAATCGAAGATGGTAAAATATTACCTGATAGTGATTTTTTGCTTTTCCCTAACTTTGATAATGATTATATCATCCCTATAGAAAATATTTTAGATAATGAATTTCATAGTTTATCTATAAGTAACTCTAAAGGAATGATAAGTAAATAAATTAAACTCCACTGAGCAGTTATAAATGAAATCAATAATGCTATAACTGCAATTACAATGAATAATAAGCTACTTCTTTCACTAGATTTTAATTTAGTACGGTCAGCTTTTTCATAAATTAAATCACTCCTACTAACATAATAACAATTCAAAAAAAGAAATAAAGCTATTCCAATCATATTAACATTGAAAATAACTCGCGCGAGAATGAATTCTGGTCCATACATCCCATCTAAAATCGAAGTGAATGGAACCAATACGATAAATAATAACCATATAATAGTAATCCACAGTAAAATACTATTCGTTACTCTTATCTGAATAAATATACGACGATGAATACTCCAAAACACGGCTAATAAAATGAAACTCAAAACCAGGGAAACAAAAATAGGTAAAAGACTATAAACTGAATTCTGAAATGCAATATTAGTTAATGGATTATTAAAATGTGGTATAGGTAAATCAAAAACCAGTAAAGTCATAGCAATAGCAAAAATCCCATCCACCAATGTCTCCAGACGATCTTTACTAATATATTTACTTGATAACTGTGACTCCACCATTTTTATAAATCCCCCCATTAAATAAATAATATCTTCAAGCATAATTAAACTTTATTATCCAGCAAATACAGTGAAAAAGTAAATTCAAATGTGAATGCATCCGTTAAATTGGCTTAAAAATGAATCAATTATTTATATGGGACAATAGTCTAAATAATAATACAAAATAATAATAAATGCAACCTTAACTGGAGTATAAAAAAAATATTACTCATTAAAGTATTTAGGGTCTTAGATTTTTT